>JBFYOK010000056.1:0-8309 GCA_041303845.1 Microbacteriaceae bacterium
GCGCGGCGGACAAGGCCGGCAACACTCTGCCCCACTGATGTCGTGGGCAGGGAGATACGCGGAAAATTCATGGGTTGTCTCATTGTCGGGGGACTGAACTAATTTTTACTTTTAAGTAATAAGCATAAACCCCCAGAGAACAAGAAAGAATGCGCAGATAACGCGAACCTGAGAACCCCGTATCAAGGGAATCTCTTGAGGTTTTCCAGCCCTTCAGGACCCATTTACCTCCGTCGGGCTCGAAGCCCACGGTTGCCGCTCGCACAACGCTGTTCGTTGTGACGGCGCTTGTCACCGGGGCCCGGTCGGCTGGCGCCGGGCGAAAATGAAAATGACCCCCGCAGCAGGGAGCCATTTTCATAGGTAGGCCCCGTCGGGCTCGAACCGACGACCCACGGATTAGAATTAGAGGGTTTTACGGGGTTTTTGCGGGGTTGTGGAAACTTGCAAAAGAGCAGGTCAGACCTAGTTTTCTTTATTTCTGTTTATGCGCTTCTCAACGCTAAAGTGCGGGGTAAATGCGGGGTCAGTCTCTACCTGTGGATATCTCGCAGCGTAACCATGAGCGCCTGCCTACGGTCACGGCATGGACATTATTGCCACCGGTCCAGACTGCCCTGGTTGTGGCGTGAGATGCCGTCCTACGGGTCGCGCTTGAATCTGCCCGGCCTGCGGGCTATCACATACGGGCTTTGAGTTTTGAACGTCGTTAGTTGCAAATACAGTGAGCACCGTTGAGGGAGAGAAATGAAAACATGGCAAGTAGTGGCCGTCCCTGCTGGTGCGCAATGGCACATTGAAGTGAAGGGCCTGAGCGGAGCTACCCAGGCACGATCAGCCAGAGAAATTGAAGAGATGGCGCGCGACTTCATCGAAGAGAAAACGGGTGAAGCGGCGCCCTCCCTGTCGGTTACCGTCGTTGAATAGTGCCGGTGGCCTCAGTCTTGACGACGCACCAGCACATCGAGAGATCGAGTCTCACGTCGACGCATGAGCTCGGTTAGCGGGTCAGACTCGGCCCAAGCATGAACATCAGGCGGGCACGATCCGAGGGAGTCAAACCCAGGGCAGACAAGTATGCGTTCTGTTGCGCCTGCAACTTCTCCAAGTCAACGACGGCCGCCGAGCGAACAGTCGACCCGTTAGGGATTGTTTGATACCGGCCGGAGAGTGTGATCTCGGCGCGGGCATCCGTCATGTCATCGGCAAGCATGGCGGCCTGCGTGACGAGGTGAGAATCTAGGTCAGCCTGCAGCCATGTCGCAGCAGTAAACACGTCAACCCAGAAGCGTTGCCCGGCATCCCGGAACCCGTCAGGGCAAGGCGGGACTTCACCCTCACCGGCACAACGCCGAGAAAATTATCAAGCCGGGCATCGGGAAACTGACTATCGGTGAGGCCACCACGGGCCGCCTGCAGCTGTTTGTGACCAAAGTGCAGAAACAGCACGGGCACGGCTCTGCCAGGGGTGTGAGTTCGGTGCTCAGCGGGATGATGGCTCTCGCAGTGCGCGCCGATGCCATCGCTAACAACCCTGTTGCTAACGTGGCCGGAATTGAGAAACCCAAAGGGCGCAGGGGCTCTGCAGCGATACCGGCCGCCGATCTCCCCGCGTTCATTGAGACGGTGCGCAACGATGCCGAGATGCAGCGCCTTGACCTGGCAGACCTGTTCGAGTTCATGGCGTACGTCGGATGCCGCATCGGTGCCGCCCTGGCATTGAATTGGGATGATGTGAATCTCAAGACTGGCGCGGTCACGTTCACCGGCACAATCGTGAGTGTTCGCGGTCAGGGGCTCCAGCTGCAACCCTTCCAAAAGACCGAGGCATCGGCGCGCACAATCTACCCGCCAAAGGCCGCCATCGACCTGCTGCGCCGTCGAGCTGCGGAGCCGCGCCCTAACCTTCACAACGTTGTGTTTCCGTCTCTGCTCGGGCACCTGCGCGACCCGTCAAACACACAGTCAGACTGGCGCTCGAACCGAGACAGACTCGGATATCCCAACTTCAGCACCCAGGGATTCCGCAAAACAGTCACCGACATTCTCGATGCGGCCGGAATATCCGCCAGAGATATCGCCGATTATTTGGGGCATGGAGACGTTGCGATCACGCAAAACGTCTATATGAGCCGGGGCAAACAGTCACCGGAGCCGGGCCGCGCGCTCGACTCTTTCCTGCAGGATAGTGCGGGGTTTATGCGGGGTTGAGAACCTTCTAACTCCGCGTTTCCCGCTACTTCCCTTTATTTATATGGATTTTGTAGGCCCCGTCGGGCTCGAACCGACGACCCACGGATTAAAAGTCCGTTGCTCTACCAACTGAGCTAGAGGCCCACGCCCGCACCGCGAACACGCGCGAAACGAGCTAGTCAAGTCTAGGGTTTCGCGCGAATGCTTCCATCCATCGCTCTGGTTTCACGAACGCGTGGCCGTCACTTCTGAGCCACATGGTCAAGCACCAGACTGCCGGGTTTCCAGACGTCAATCGTGGCGGTCTTGCATTTCACGCTTCGAAGAGGTTCACCGAACCGCTCCGTGAGCGCACGTCGCACCTTGTCGCTGGGATCAGACTTTAAATCGATGAACGCGTCATAAGCTGGGAAAACATTTTGTGACGACGAAATCCAGTGCCGTGCTGCGAGCTTTTGAGTAATTGTGGTCACCGTGAGCCCCGTTCGCGAGAGTTCTTGCGTGGGCTTTGAAACCCAGTAGGTACCGACTGCATGAGAGACTCCGTGTTTCGTGGCGACGGCATCAAGACACTCAACCGTTGCCGAGTAGTACTCGGCGCGAAGCCCGTGAGACACGATGTCCTTTGACGCGAGACCCACAGATACGAGACTCGCAGCGCAGGCGACACCTGTCACAAACGCCAGACCACGAAACTCGCGCCAACGCACCTGAGTGGCGAGAAGCGCAAGGAGAATAATCGGCCAATAGAAGAGAGGCATTGCGTAGCGCGGAGACGTCCCGGCGTCACTTGCGAACGCGGCCGCGAGCGGAAAGAGCCCGGACAAGAGTCCGAAGACTGCGAGGGACTGCACCGTTGTCCCGCGCATCCATCTAGAGTCTTGCCGCCTCAGCAACAACATCGACGCGATGATTCCCAGCGTCAGTGCGAGCCCAATGAGCACTCCGAGGATGGGCGCACGAACGAGCGCTGCACCCCAAACGCTAGTGAATTCGTTAATGTCCTCGGTGATCCCCGCCACGTCGACTTCACCCGCTGAACCACCGGGGTGAGGAAAGACACGCGCGTAGAGTTTCCAGCCGACAACGGATGCGACGGCGACGAGCGCGGCGAAGGACAAGCCGCGAGCCCAGGGAATCCGTCGCGTCAACACACCCGCCGCGATAATCACACAGACGGGTGCGGCGAGCTGAACAACGAACAGGGCGTCGTTGAGTGAACCGATGAGGGTCATGAGTGCGATGCCGGCAACGAGAAACGCCGTGGAGCGGGCTGAACGCCCGCGGCCACGCCACAAGAGCAAAATAAGCGCGAGGGTGACGAGTTGAAGAATGAATCCTCCGAAGTGGAACGCGCTTTGAATGAGTTGCGTGAAGTCGGGGGTCTTGAGCATGCACAGCAAACCCATGACCGAAACAACAAGCGAAGCAGCGACCAGCGGCCGGCGAAAGCCGCCCGCCCACGCCACGCCATAGAGTGCGGCCCAGAAGACCAGAATCTGAATTAGCGCGTAGGCAAGGACGCGACCGAAGTAGTTACCCCCCACGAGGTAGGCGACCGCGAACATCCCGTATTCAGGAATTACGGCCGGCGCAGGCGCGATGCTCCAATCGGAAAACAAACCGCTGCGTTGCATGATGTCAGCGAAGAGCGCCGGTGTCTGAATCGCGTCTGCGTTGAAAAGCACATTGGCGAACCGGTCAAACGTGAAATATGACCCCGCGACAGCCGCGAGCGTCAGGAGCACGCTCGCAACGGAGGCGATGTTCAGCCACAACGTCGCGCGTGATGCTTTCACCTGACCATGATTGCATGTGCGCGACTCCCGTAAAGTTGAGCTACGAGACCAGGAGGCGAATCATGGGTTATGACGTAGAGAAATCTGCTGACGAATGGAAAGCACAGCTCGATCCTGAGTCGTATGCCGTTCTCCGCCAAGCAGCCACCGAGCGAGCGTGGACCGGGGATCTCCTCGACGAGCATCGCGCCGGGCTGTTCACCTGTAAAGGCTGTGGCAACGAGCTATTCAAGTCAGGCACAAAGTTTGATTCCGGATGCGGCTGGCCGAGCTTCTACGAATCCATTCGTCCCGAGGCGGTCGAGCTCATCGAGGACACGACACTGGGAATGGTGCGCACAGAAGTTCGATGCGCAAAGTGCGGCGGGCACCTCGGGCACGTTTTTCCCGACGGTTTCGGCACCCCGACAGGTGACCGCTACTGCATGAACTCTGTGGCGCTGAACTTCACGCCCGAAGACTAGAGAATCGAGCCGTCGTCGAGGCGGTGCCACTCGCGGTCGTGATAGACCAAGGGCGCTTGGTCATCCGCGTCGCCCGCAATATAAACGTCGAGAACTTCGCCGACAATGAGGGTGGATGCTCCGGCCTCCACTCGCTCGAAAATGCGGCAGCGCAGACGCACGGCGGGCGCGTCGAAGAACGGTTCACCTGTTTCATAACGCGACCAGGTCCACGGGTCGCCGGCAAATCGGTCGGCTCCGCGTTCGGCGCACAGTTTCGCGAGCCCAAGTTGATCGGCTGAAATCAAGTGGACCACGATGTCGTCTGATTCGTGCAGCGGCCCCGATGCCGATGCCATTTTCGACACCGAGAAGACGAGCATCGGCGGTTCAGCACTCACCGAAAAGACCGAGCTGGCGGTCAGGGCGACCGGCCCGTGACTCGACTCCAATGTAATGACGGCAACGCCTGACGGGTGATGCCTGAAGGCGGCCTTGAACGACTCGGGTGTGGAACTCATCTATTCAGAGTAGGTCACTGTCGTCACGTCTTTCAGCCGTGCATATCGCAAACATCGCGCAGAACACGAACGTCAACAACGGTTGCGGTCGGGTCGACGCGCGCACGATTGACTGTTGCCGACATCTGCCGACCTTCAACGCTCGCCGTCACAAGATGCCCGATTGCGCCAGCGAGGCTGCGATAGGCGGCTTCGGCAGTTGCGGCCTCCGGCGAAGTAGCGTCGAGCCCGAGTTCCGATAATGCGTCGATGACAGAGCCGGCTGCAAGAAAGTCACTCACGGCATACGAGGGGCTCGACGCGATCACGGCGATGGCGAGCCGGCGATTCAGGCTCGTCTGATAATCTAAGACCCACTGCGCGACCGCTCGGCTCGTCGAGATGTTCGTCGACACGAGTGTGGCCGTCTCAGGTGCGGTGTCGAGGAGGTCGGACACAGTCGCGGTGTCCGATGGCTCGGTGGTCAGGGCATCCACCCAGACAATGACGTCGGCATCGGATGCGCAGGCACGAAGCCCCTCCAGGCCGAAGCCGAAGCGCACCTGGTAACCCGCCTGTTGCATGTCTAAAGCGTAATCTTTTAGCCATGACCATTGACCCGCGCGCGCATCTCATTTCCGTTCGAACCTTTGGCGAACCAGCGGTTGACCCGACCGGTTTTGTTGCTGCGGGCGCTGTTCTTGCCGGGGACGTTCGCATTGCAGCCGGTGCGGGCGTCTGGTTCAACGCCGTTCTGCGCAGTGACCACGAGCCGATTGTCATCGGCGAGGGGTCAAACATTCAAGACAACTGCAGCGGTCACGTCGACGAGGGCTTTGCGTTGACCGTCGGACGCAATGTGTCGGTTGGTCACAACGCTGTGTTGCACGGCTGCACCATCGAAGACGATGTGTTAATCGGCATGCATGCGACGGTGATGAACGGATGCGTCATTGGAACGGGTTCGCTCGTCGCTGCGGGCGCGCTGGTCTTGGAGGGCACGGTTGTGCCGCCGAACTCATTGGTGGCCGGTGTGCCGGCAAAAGTCCGGCGCGAGACGACCGCGGCCGAGCGAGCAGGCATCATCAAGAACGCGGTCAACTATCGCGAACGCATCGCGCAATACCTTTAGTCAGCGCGCCAATTCAGATTGCTTGCTCAGCAAGCCGCACGACGTTTGCGAGCAACATCGCCCGCGTCATCGGCCCGACCCCACCCGGGTTGGGTGAGAGCCAGCCGGCGACGTCGGCGACGCCCGGGTGAACATCCCCCGTCAGTTTTGCCTGAGCCGTAGAGGCGTAGTCAACCCGCGTGATGCCGACGTCGAGCACGGCAGCGCCGGGCTTGATCCATTCAGGGCGCACGAAATGGGGAACTCCCACGGCGGCAACCACGATATCCGCGCGAGATATCTCTTCAGCAATGTTCGTCGTGCGCGAGTGCAGCAGCGACACGGTTGCATCGAGACCCTTAGTGGTGAGCAACAGGCCGAGCGGTCGGCCAACGGTGAGCCCTCGACCGAGCACGGCCACGTGAGCGCCTGGGATGACCACACCGTTGCGAATCAACAACTCGACAATGCCGGCCGGGGTGCACGGCAGCGGTGAGGTGATGTTGCCGTCAACCCCGGCGACGAGACGCCCGAGGTTTGTGGGGTGCAGGCCGTCGGCATCCTTCGCCGGGTCAATCAGTTCGAGCATTTCGCGATCGTCGATCCCCGTGGGCAGAGGCAACTGCACGATGTAGCCGGTGACTTCTTTCGCCGAATTCAAGTCAGCAATCGCTGCTCGCACGTCGGCAGCTGTTGCCGACTCGGGCAGGTCAACGCGAATCGACTCAATGCCGACCTCGGCGCAGTCGCGATGCTTTCCGCCGACATACGAGTGCGAACCTGGGTCGTCGCCCACCAGCAGTGTTCCGAGGCCGGGGGTTGCACCCGACGCGCGAAGCAACTGGATGCGCTCGCTCAGCTCCGCCTTGACCGCGGCTGCCGCGATTAGGCCGTCAAGAGTTTTGGCAGGCAAGCTTTCGGTTACCAGGTCTCGAGGCCGGGGTAGAGCGGGTAGGCGGCCGTCAATTTCTGAACGCGCGACTTGAGGTCGGCGATGTCCGGGTTCGGCATCAGTGCGTGGGCGATGACGTCGGCCACCTCGGTGAACTCGGCGTCACCGAATCCGCGTGAGGCGAGAGCCGGCGTGCCGATGCGCAGACCCGACGTGACCATCGGCGGACGGGGGTCGAACGGCACCGAGTTGCGGTTCACGGTGATGTTGACGTCGTGCAAAACGTTCTCGGCTTGCTGGCCATCGAGCTCAGAGTTTCGCAGGTCGGCAAGAATCAGGTGAACGTCGGTACCGCCAGTGAGCACGTCAACCCCCGCAGCACGCGAGTCATCGGCAACCAGACGATCGGCGAGAATTTGCGCGCCGCGAATCGTGCGCTTCTGGCGCTCGACGAACTCTTGGGTGGCGGCGATTTTGAAGGCAACGGCCTTGGCTGCCACGACGTGCATGAGTGGGCCACCCTGTTGCCCGGGGAACACAGCAGAGTTGAGCTTCTTGCCGAGTTCTTCGTCGCGACTCAGGATCACACCGGAACGCGGGCCGGCCAGCGTCTTGTGCACGGTCGACGAGACAACATCAGCGTAGGGAACGGGGCTGGGGTGCACGCCGGCGGCAACGAGCCCGGAGAAGTGCGCCATGTCGACCCAGAGCTTGGCGCCGACCTCGTCGGCAATTTCACGGAACGCGGCGAAGTCGAGCTGACGCGAGTAGGCAGACCAACCGGCGATGAGCACCTTCGGCTTGTTCTGAAGGGCCGCGTCACGCACCATGTCCATGTCGATCAAGAAAGTCTTCGGGTCGACCCCGTAGGAGCTTGCGGTGTAGACCTTGCCCGAGAAGTTCAGTCGCATGCCGTGCGTGAGGTGGCCACCGTGGGCGAGTTCGAGGCCGAGAATCATGTCGCCTGGCTGCGCAATAGCGTGCAGAACCGCGGCGTTCGCGGTCGCTCCTGCGTGCGGTTGCACGTTGGCGTAGGCCGCACCGAACAGACTCTTGGCACGAGAAATGGCGAGCTCTTCGGCGATGTCGACGAATTCGCATCCGCCGTAGTACCGCTTACCGGGATACCCCTCGGCGTACTTGTTGGTGAGAACCGAGCCTTGCGCTTCGAGAATCGCGCGAGGAACGAAGTTCTCACTCGCAATCATCTCGAGGTAATCACGCTGACGACCAAGTTCCTGGCCCAGCACGGCAGCAATCTCAGGATCGACCTCTTCGAGCGGCGCGTTGAAAGTTGGGTTGAGTGACACGGTGAGATTCCTTTCACACGCCGGATTCGATAGCCAAATCCTACCAACCACGGGCACCGGT
>JBFYOK010000057.1:0-4592 GCA_041303845.1 Microbacteriaceae bacterium
GTGACTATCTCATCCCCCACCCGGCATTGGTCGACTCGGTTGGCGTAGAGCGCGACTTTCCCTGCAAGCGCGTCATATCCAGGTGCTGGGTTTTCATAAGTCCACGCGCCGCGGTCGATGCGTTCACCGTCCACAACGAGGTCAAAGTAGCTCGCCATGCCCTTGTACTCGCAGAACGAGTGACCGTCGACCGGAAGCAAGATTCCCTCGGCGAAATCTGCGATGGGCAGATAATACGTTGGCGGATGCGATGTCTCGAGAACCCGGACCGCCGAGTTCGTCGAAACGAGCGTCACCCCCCGGTGAACGACGTCAATGTGAGCACTCACGGGTTCCACGCGCGGGGGGCGGGGATAGTCCCAGACAGACTCTTTAGCTCCCGTTCCCGACATTTTTTCAGCCTAGTTCACGTCGAAAAAATCAGCTCCCGTAATTTACGCCGGGGGAAGAGCAATTCGATACTGCACCTTGCCAGACTCGGCGGTGTAGATGTCATACAGCTTGCGGGCCGTGTCGTTGGACGCATCGGTATTCCAATAGAGCCGACTTGATCCGGCCTTGAGGGCCGTCTCGTGAACCGCATCAATCAATGCCCGGCCAACTCCGCCACCACGCAAGGCCGGATCGACGAAGAGGTCCTCGAGATAACAAAAGTTGACCGGTGCCCACGTTGAGGTCTGAAACGAATAGTGCACGATGCCGCACACGTCGCCATCGACTTCCGCCACAAACCCGTGAGAGTTGAACTGGTCGTCGCGCAAGCGCGACCACGTGAGCTCGTACTGGGCATCCGCAATTTCAGTTTTGTAAAACTCGATGTACGCGCGCCACAGCTCTAGCCAGCGCGCCTTGTCGTCATCACGGATGCTTCGAATTGTCGTCATGCGCCGAGACTAATCGACGGTTCGGCCGGGGTCATCGATTAGTGGGCTTTGACGAAGCCATGAGCAATCAAGTAATTCGCGGTTTCAACAAGAGATTCCTCGGCGGGGATAAAGGTCAGGCCAAGGACCTTTTGAGCCTTGCTTGAGTCGACGCCGATGTGCTTGCCCAGCGAGGGCAACACCGCTCTGATTTCACCGTCGAACAAGGCCAGAAATCGGATGAGGGCATTCGGCGCCTGAGTCGTCGTGATTTTGCGCTTCGGAAAAGCTGACTTCAGGGCCGATGCCATTTGCACAAATGTTCTCGAGCCCGAACTTGCAATCAAGCGTTGCCCCTTCGAAGCTTCGGTGCTGATCGCTTTCACGTGCATCGCTGCGACGTCTTTCACGTCGACAATCGAGACGGAAATGTCGGGCAAGACGGGATCTTTGCCGATGAGAATACGTTCGACCACCGAAACCGATGAACCAAAGTGCGTGTCGAGCGGTGCGCCGGCGACCAGGACCGGGATCACCGTCGTGAGTTGAATTTCCGGTGCATCGATCGCGATGAAGTCCCAGGCAGCTTTCTCGGCGAGGGTCTTTGACTTTGTGTAGGGCACACGGCCAATGGGGTGATTCACGTCGCTCCACACCGTTTCGTCAAACTCGGACTTGCCCTCAGGTAAGTCCTTGCCATAAACCGCGGCGACGGACGAGGTCAAGATGACTCGTGTGACACCGGCCTTGTGAGCCGCCCGCATTGCGCGGAGCGTGCCTTCGACGGCCGGTCGGATGAGTTCCACTTCATCTTTGGGCGACGCAATTGGGAACGGCGACGCGGTGTGAACAAGCACGTCAACACCGGCTATCGCTTCATCCCAACCGGCATCGCTCTCGAGGTCCAATTCGACGAAGCTCAATTTCTTGCCGATGTCAAAGCCTTTCGGCAGGTGGGTGGCCATGGCGGCACGCACCTCATCCTGTTTGGCTTTGCTCCGCACGGAGGCCCGCACGTCGTATCCGTCGCTCAAGAGACGCAACGTAATGTGCTTGCCGATGTAGCCGCTAGCTCCGGTAAGGAGTACCTTTTTCATCTTTTTCCATTCCTCCAAGAGGTTGAAAGTCTTCACTTTTGGATGCTAGCCAGGGGTGACCGCAGAGAATGGGCCCCTGATTCACACCAGGGGCCCATGTGGCTAGACGGGCAGATTCGCCCAAGCCAGACTCAACAGAAACAGCCCAGCACACAGAAAAACGAATCCGAGTCCGAGTCCGAACGGTGACCGCCAACCGTGCCAACGCTCCTGATAATCAAAGCGCTTTCTGGTCCACGAGTCCCGCAGCTCGACCCAGTCATTCATCTCCTGAATGTTCTTGGCCTTCTTTTCCTCATTCATGTGTCTTCACTTTCGTCGTATGAGATTTGAGCGAAGCGGAAATTATTAACATGACAAGGCTTCGGTCAAAGTTTACGGCGAATCAGAAGTCCGTGAGCTTGACGAGGCCACGGTTGGATCGAATGTCGCGGTAGTTCCATTGGATGAGCCGAGCATCCGACAGCCATCGTTCAAGTTGGGTCACGTCGAGGTCATCGGCGGTCGACGGCCAAAATTCCGCGGCCTTGAATGAGCCCGTGTGTTTCAAGCCCGGCTCGGCAAACGACTGTCCACTCCAGAACAACACGCTGACGCCTTTCTTTCGCGTTGCGTATCCCACGACGGGGTTGCCATCGATGAACCAGACCGGATGCGCGTGCCACACCTTGCTCGTCGCCTCGGGCAGCTCTTTGCTGAGGACTTCCGCAAGTCGCTCGCACAGCCCACGTTCGGCGGGCTCGAGCCTAGCGTTGTACTCAACGATGTCCTGAGGTGTTGTCATGGTGCAAGCCTATTGACGCGCCCTCGGTGGGTCAGGAAATCGCGATGCTCCAGAAGATTGGTCTGATAAGTTGATACCTATGCGCCATCCAATTCGCCTCCTCGCTGCCTCTCTCACCGTGGGGCTTTTTTCATCGTTTTTTGTTTCCGTCAGCGCGCAAGCGGATCCACCGACGGGCGTCGACACAACGAACTCCCGCGACTCCGCGTCGCTCGAAATCTTGATGGGGAGCGTGGTGGGCGGTTCTTCGCGAAACACGATTTCTGAGGTGAACACCCCGAGCTGGGTCTGGATTGACGGCACCTCGGACCTCACGACCCTGCTGACAAGTTCGACTACCCCGAGTGGCTCTGAGTCGCAGCAAAACGCGTCGTACAACACACTTTCAGATCAGTACTACTACTTTCAGAATCCGAATTACGTGCGGAACCCGGCCAACACGATCAACGGGGTTCAGGTGAACCAAGGAAATCCCACGAGCTCTGGTGCGGTCGCGATCGACTGGTCGTCCGGGTCAAAGCTTCCCGGCAGTGGCGGTTTCCTGACAAAGATCAGCGTTTACGACGATGACGGATTCATCAAAGCCAACGCACGTTACCGTCTTCAAGTCCTGGGCAAAGACACGATTGACAACGTATACAAGGTGCTCGGAAACGGCGGCTCGGGGACACAGTTCTCTCCCAGTAGCGCGAAACCGAGCATGACCTTCTACGATTGTGACCCATCCGCCTCGAGCTCGTGTGCTCCCATCGCGGCAGCAGACACACCCGGGGGCAAGAACCCCACTTTCGATGCGACCAACGCGGGCGCCGGTGAGGCGTACGGAATCACAAACTCCAGCGGATTCGCCTACGTGTGGGTGACGATGACCGGTGTTGCCGCATCTAACCTCTTTCACTTCCAGCTGCGCCTCTCCGACGCTGAAGCGGACGACCTCACGGATTTCCCTGCAGATCAAGATTTCTCTGATGTATTCCCGGCGCGCATCATTAGCGGCTCCGGGTACACACCGACCTCCACAAATGGATCCGCAACGCTGCAGGAGATGCCGTGGAAGGCCACGGCCGCCGGCAAGAACTACACCACGCAAGCTTCGTTCCGCATCACGACGAGCTGCCTCTGGGGATCAACCATCGCTGACCCTGGGGCCTCAACATCCGTGATTTCTCCGGATACCAAGACAGCCGGAACCGGAGATTCGACGCTCACGGTGACGATCAAGAATCGCTGTGGAACAGCCCTATCCGGCCAGAAAATCACGATTGTGAAGCCGGACGGCACCCATGTCGTTTTGACGACGAACGGCTCCGGTGTTGCGACACTTGCCGTTACCGACACAGGATCGGCGTGGACAGGCGACTTCGACACGCACGTCGGGGATTTCCCCACAGGGACTCCGCCAACGGGTGAGCCTTTTGCGTCGCCGACAATGACGTTCCAAGCCGCCCCTGCGGCAAATGCCGGCAACTCGGAAGTCGACATTGACGATGACACCGACACGGCCGATGGCACGTCGACCTCGATTGTCACGGTGACCGTCAAGGATCAGTACGGAAACCCCGTTGGGGCAGGGCAGTCCGTGTGCTTCACGGTGACTAATGGTGATGGCACGATTAGCAACGGGCCATGGGTTACCGATGCCAACGGCCAAGTTACAACGACAGTGACCGCGCCAACGTCTTCGGGCCAAACACAAATCAACGCTGCCCTGGGAACGTGCGCATCACCTCAAGGTTCCATTGGCACAGTTACCTACAATCACGAACCAGGCGCGGCCGATGCTCCCACGTCCGACGTGACGATTGAGACCGACACCGCGTCATCGGACGGAACGACAGAGACCACCGT
>JBFYOK010000058.1:0-2533 GCA_041303845.1 Microbacteriaceae bacterium
CTGCAGCTGGTATCCAGCCTGGCGACAAAATCGGCCTCATGTGCAAGACCCGTTTCGAATGGACACTGTTCGACTTTGCTACGTGGTTTGCCGGTGCAATTCTTGTCCCGATTTATGAAACAAGTTCACCCAACCAGATTGAGTGGATTCTCGATGACTCCGAATCGATTGCTCTCATCGTGGAAGCAAAGGTTCACCGCGAGCGTTTCGAATCCATCAAGTCTGCCGTTCCGAAGGTTCACACGGTCTGGACCATTGACGACGGAGCGATTGAGTCCTTGAGCGCCCAAGGCGCGTCAATTACCGATGCGGAAATCACAAAGCGTCGCACCAAAGCCAAGGGCAAAGACATGGCTACCCTCATCTACACGTCCGGCTCGACCGGTCGCCCGAAGGGCTGTGTTCTCACGCACGCGAACTTCGTTGACCTGTGTCGCAACGCGCGGGCCGCAATCCCCGAGGTGGTCAACGAACGAAGCTCAACGCTGTTGTTCATCCCGCTCGCACACATTTTCGCTCGCTACATCTCGATTCTCAGCGTTGACGGTGGCGTGCGTGTAGGCCACCAGCCCGACACGACTCTTCTCCTTCCCTCGTTGCAGTCGTTCCGGCCATCATTCCTCCTTGCCGTGCCACGCGTATTCGAGAAGGTCTATAACTCGGCTGAACAAAAGGCTGAAGCAGGCGGCAAGGGCAAGATCTTCCGGACCGCTGCTGCCACAGCCGTGGCGTATTCCAAGGCTCGCGAAGCCGGTCGAGTTCCGCTTGGACTCAGCCTGAAGTTCAAGCTCTTTGACCGCCTCGTCTTTTCCAAGCTACGTGAAGCAATGGGTGGAAACGTGCGCTGGGCTGTGTCCGGCTCCGCGCCACTGGGACCTCGACTGGGTCACTTCTTCAACGCTCTCGGAATCACCGTGCTCGAGGGCTATGGCCTCACCGAGACAACCGCACCGGCAACGATCAACCGCCCCTCCAAGGTCAAGATTGGAACGGTCGGACCCGCTCTTCCCGGAGTCGCAATTCGCATCGAGGCAGACGGCGAAATCGAAGTCAAGGGCATCGACGTCTTCAAGGAGTATTGGAAGAACCCGGCCGCCACCAAAGAGGCCTTCCATGACGGCTGGTTCAAGACCGGCGACATTGGAACCCTGGATGAAGACGGCTACCTGTCCATTACGGGTCGCAAAAAGGAAATCATCGTCACTGCTGGTGGCAAGAACGTCTCCCCCGCCTACCTCGAAGACCCGATCCGCGCTGATCCAGTTGTGGCACAGGTCGTTGTGGTCGGAGACCGCGAGCCATTCATCTCCGCCCTCATCACTCTCGATGTCGAGATGCTTCCGATGTGGCTGACGAACAACAAGCTCGACCCGAAGATGTCCCTGAGTGCGGCCGCGAAGAACAAGGCCATTCACGATCACATTCAGAAGGCCATTGACCGAGCAAACGCGCGCGTTTCTCAGGCCGAATCAATCCGCAAGTTCGTCATCTTGCCGGTCGAATTCACCGAGGCGAGTGGTCACCTGACGCCGAAGCTCAGCATCAAGCGCCACGTTATCGAGAAGGACTTCGCGGACGAGATCAGCTCGATCTACGCCTCGTCTCACTCGACGACAGGCTCAATCGAGACCACCGGCGCCTAACTCCTGAACTGATTCGAGAGTCCGACTAAAACCAGTCGGACTCTCGAACCTGTTTCATCGCGTCACGGCGTGTTTCTGGGTCCAAGCGATCCAGATAAAGAAGTCCATCAAGGTGGTCGGTTTCGTGTTGGAGCGCCTGCGCCATGAGTCCGGTGCCTTCAAGAACCACATCGTTTCCCTCGAGGTCGGTGCCTCGAACGCGAGCGTAGGGATACCGCGGCGTCTTGAACCAGAGCCCCGGAACCGATAGACATCCCTCGTCAACGAGCTCGAGCTCGCCATCCGTCTCATCAATCTCTGGGTTGATGATGTAGCCCAGTTGCCCGTCGACGTTGTAACTGAACGCACGCAAGCCGACGCCAATTTGAGTCGCGGCAACTCCGGCACGACCTGGCAGACTGACCGAGTCGAGCAGGTCTTGAACGAGTGCACGAACGTTCTCATCGACCACGGCGATGACATCGGTGCGCGTCTTGAGAACCGGATCTCCGAAGATCCGAATCGGTCGTTCAGGCACGATTCGCGGATGCGCTAGTTGTCTTGGAGTCCGTCAACCACGAGAGCAGCGAGAAGGCGCGATGCCTCCTGCGTGACCGGGCGCAACTTGTCGAAGTCAATGACCGACCCCGCAGCAAGTAGCGGGTCGTATGGGATGCGCACGACGTCACGCACACGCGACCGGAAGTGCGCTTCAATCTCTTCAAGCTTGACGATGTTCGTACCTTGTGTCGCCGTGTTGATTGTGACGATGGCGTTGCGAACAAGATTTCCGTAACCATTGGCATCGAGCCAGGTGAGCGTCTCCGCAGCCAGGCGGGACTCATCGAAGCTTCCGCCAGAGACAACAACGACGGCATCTGCACGTTGAAGCGTCGCCCGCATTACAGAGT
>JBFYOK010000059.1:0-10494 GCA_041303845.1 Microbacteriaceae bacterium
TCATCATCGCTCCGCGGGGCATTTCGATGCCTTCAAGGTTGAATGAGCCACGTGCGGGAACGATTCCAACGGCAGCTTCATACGTCTTCGCTGTGCCTTCGACCCGACGGCAAATCCACTCGAGCACGCGCGAGTTTTCTCCGAACCCGGGCCACAAGAACTTGCCGCTGTCGTCTTTGCGGAACCAGTTGACCTGGAAGATCTTCGGCGCGTTCTTGCCCAAGCCCTTGCCCATTTCGAGCCAGTGACCCCAGTAGTCGGCCATGTTGTAGCCGCAGAACGGGAGCATGGCGAACGGATCGCGGCGAAGCGCGCCGACGGTGCCCTCGGCGGCGGCTGTCTGCTCACTCGACATGTTTGCGCCGAGGAAAACGCCGTGCTTCCAATCGAACGCATCTGCAACGAGCGGCACGTTGGTGGCCCGTCGACCACCGAAGATGATGGCGTCAATCGGAACACCTGCCGATTCAAACCAGTCGTTCGACAAAGTCGGGCACTGTTCCACCGGCACGGTGAAGCGAGAGTTCGGATGCGCGGCCGGACGACCCGAGTTGGGTGTCCAGTCATCGCCGCGCCAATCGATGAGGTGCTCAGGCGCCTTGTCGGTCATTCCCTCCCACCACACGTCACCGTCATCGGTGAGGGCAACGTTCGTGAAGATCGTGTTGCCCCAGAGCGTGTCCATGGCGACTTCGTTGGTGGCGTATCCGGTTCCCGGCGCAACACCGAAGAAGCCGGCCTCCGGGTTGATGGCATAAAGCTTGCCGTCTTTGCCCGGGCGCAACCACGCAATGTCGTCACCGATTGTCTCGGCTTTCCAACCGGGGATGGTCGGGGTAATCATCGCGAGGTTTGTCTTGCCACAAGCCGACGGGAACGCGGCCGCAACATGGAACACCTTGCCGACCGGGTTGGTGAGCTTCAAGATGAGCATGTGCTCGGCGAGCCATCCCTCCTGCTTGCCCATGAACGAGCCGATGCGCAATGCGAAACACTTTTTCGATAGCAGTGCGTTGCCGCCGTAGCCCGAACCGAACGACCAAATTTCGCGCGTCTCAGGGAAGTGGCAGATGTACTTGGTCTTGTTGCTCGGCCATGGCACGTCTTTGACCGACTTGCCTGAAGCATCAATCAGTGGCATACCAACCGAGTGAACGGCGGGCACCCAGTTGGTGTCGTCGTTGACCTGACGCAAGGCATCGAAGCCCATGCGCGTCATGATGCGCATGTTCAACACGGCGTACGGAGAATCGGTGAGCTGGATGCCCACCTGCGAGATTGGGCCACCGAGCGGGCCCATCGAGAAGGGCACAACGTACATCGTGCGACCGCGCATGCTGCCATCAAAGAGGTCGCGCAGTTCTGCATTCATGTCGTCAGGATCACGCCAGTTGTTCGTCGGGCCAGCGTCGGCTTTGTTGACGGAACAGATAAACGTGCGGTCTTCAACGCGAGCGACGTCATCGGGGTCACTGCGCACGAGGAACGAGTCCGGACGAAGCTCCGGGTTGAGGGGTGTCATCACGCCCTGGTCGATGAGCTTACGGGTGAGTTCGTACCACTCGGTCTGAGTGCCGTTGCACCAGTAGACATTGTCCGGTTTGGTCAGTTCGACGATGTCGCTGAGCCAGTGCAGCAATGCTCGATTAGTCACCATTTCTGGTGCGTTGAGGTTTATTGCGGTTTTCACGTTGTCTCCCGTGGTGCGCGTCAATGAGCGAATATTTGATTCTCTTTCACGCAGAGCAAGAAAAAATAGCTTTATTTTCGTCTTTTTGTAGAAATAATCACGATTCTTTCCATATAGTCAAAATATGTCTTCAGATCTTCTGTTCCTGGGAAAACGAATACGTCATTTTCGATCGCTCGCGGGACTGACCCTCGACCAGGTGAGTGACGCAACCGGCCTCACGGCAAGTCAGCTTTCGCTCATTGAGACGGGCAAACGCGAGCCGAAGCTCACCGCACTCAATGCACTCGCGAACACGTTCGGCGTTGCTGTCACGGACCTGCTCACAGGCGAGGCCCCCGACCGGCGCTCTGAGTTGGAGATCGAGCTGAACCGCATCGTCGCGAGCCCGCTCTATGTGAAGTTGGGATTGCCGTCGGTGCGCGCATCCAAGACGCTGCCAGCCGAAGCCCTCGAAGCCATTGTCGGCCTCTACCGAGAGATGGAACGCCGCGAACGCAATTCGGCCGCGACACCCGAAGAAGCGCGTCGCGCAAACACCGAGCTTCAGATGGCGATGCTCGAAAAGGGCAACTATTTGCCGGAGATCGACCAGGTTGCGGAAGACATGGTGAAGGCCGCCGGGCATGAGACCGGTGCCCTGATGCACCGCACGGTTGCCGACATTGCGGCCTCGCTCGGCTTCACGCTGATTTACGTGGATGACCTGCCGCACTCGGCTCGGAGCGTCACCGACCTCGAGAACGGGCGGATCTACTTGCCGCCGGCGTCGATTCCCGGTGGTCATGGGCTACGCGCGATGGCCCTGCAAGCGGTGGCCCACCGGGTACTCGGGCACAAGAAACCTCTCGACTACGCCGACTTCTTGAAGCAACGACTCGAGATCAACTACTTTGCCGCTGCGTGCCTCATGCCTCTCTCGCGTTCAATCGCGTTCCTGCAAGCTGCCAAGAAAGAGCGCAACATCGCCATCGAGGATTTTCGGGACGCCTTCGGTGTGACGCACGAAGCCGCTGCCTTGCGATTCACAAACCTGGCCACGCACCACCTCGACCTGCGAACGCATTTCTTGCGTGTCAATGACGACGGGGGCGTTTTCCGCGGATACGCGAACGACGGACTTCAGATTCCCGCTGACTTGAACGGAGCAATCGAAGGACAGATTGTCTGCCGAAAGTGGCCCGCGCGACTCGCGTTTGACCGCACCAACCGCACCACCGAGTTCTACCAATACACCGACACACCGGCGGGCACGTTCTTCGATTCGACGCAGACCGGGACATCCACCGCGGAGGAATTCTCGATCAGTGTTGGTGTGCCCTTCGACGAAGCAAAGTGGTTTCGGGGTCGTGACACAACGAACCGCCAACTGTCGACGTGCCCGAGCGAGGGATGCTGCAAACAACCGTCGAGCGACCTCGCCGCCCGTTGGGCTGGCAAGGCGTGGCCCAGTGCGCGCATGCACGCGCACGTTCTATCACCGCTGCCATCGGGTCAGTTCCCCGGAGTCGACGACATCGAGGTCTACGCGTTTCTCGACCGGCACGCCCACGCCTCGAGCTAGTCGCGACCGCCTAGGCTGACACCATGAACGCGACGACGGATCGACCGAAGAGACCCCGCCGGTCACTTGCGACGGTGTTCAGGTCAGAACGCTACTCGGCGATTTCGTTGCTCGCGGCCGCAGTGTTCGGCCTGCTCTTGGCGAACTCGGTCGCCGGCCCCGGCCTCATCGAGCTCACGCACCAGTACGTGGCCGTTCCGGGAACAACGTTCGAGCTCAGCATCGGCCACTGGGTCACCGACGGGCTGCTTGCCCTGTTCTTCTTCATCATCGCCGTCGAGCTTCGTCACGAACTCACGCGCGGTGAATTGAATTCGTTCTCGCGCGCCTTGGCTCCCTTGGTTGCTGCCATCGCGGGCGTCGCCATTCCTGCCGTTGTTTATCTCGTGATTGCCGGCCCCGAGTTTGCTCGTGGCTGGCCGATTCCGGTCGCCACCGACATCGCGTTCGCGCTCGGACTAATTGCCTTGGTCGGTCGCGGTTTGCCGTCAAACATTCGCGTGTTTCTGCTGGCCCTGGCCGTCATCGACGACCTCATCGCCATCGTGTTGATTGCCGTGCTCTTTGCGAAAGACTTCGACGGTGTTGCTCTCGTAGCAGCCATCGGCTCTGTCGCGATCTTCATGGGCGTGGGATGCGTTCGCGCAACCCGTCCGTCAACCCGAACCCTGCGCGCCCTCGCACTCGGCGTGCTCGCGCTCAGCGCCTGGAGCGCAACCGTGTCGTCGGGCATCCACGCAACAATCGCTGGAGTGGCGCTCGGTCTCGTGTTGCGCCCGAAGCTCGCCGAAAAAGTGGCCCACGCTCTGCAACCGACGGTCAACGCAGCTGTGCTTCCGCTATTTGCCTTTGTCTCGTCATTGGTTGTTTTGCCGAGCGCCGGATTCAGTGCACTCGGCCCGGTCTTCTTCGGAATTGCCGTGGCATTGCCGCTCGGCAAGATTGTCGGAATTACCGCCGGTGGATTCCTCGTTGGCAGGATTGCCCGTCGACTTGGAGCGAGCCCAGGCGTGCACGGAGCTAACTTGGTCACCGTTTCGGCTGTTGCCGGCATCGGCTTCACGGTGTCGCTTCTGATGACTCAGCTGGCCTTTGCCGATGACCCCGCGCTGCGCGACGAGGGTGTGCTCGGTGTGCTCGCCGGCTCGGCAGTATCAATCGTTATTGGTGGCGTTCTCGTTGCTTGGCGTGCTCGACTCGCTCGTGCTGGCAACGCCCGGAGCAGTTGACGGGAAGAGTGCGGTCAGCACGTCTTCAACCCAGGTAACGAGGTCGGGTGCGTTTGGGCTCGTCATGTCGGGAACGGGAATGGTCACCACACGCGGGGCCGGTGCGTACTTTGCGCCCGGGTACATGCGTGCCAGTCGCACTTGAACCGATCCGGGCAGATCAACCGGTGTGAGTCGCAGGTTCGGCCCGATAACGACGACCTCGCCGAGAGTTGCCGCGTGCGCGCGCCGGCGCAGGCGTGACACTCGCGCGAGTGTTTGCACGGCCTCGGGCGGAGTGCCGTAACGGTCGGTGAGCTCATCGAGCACGAGCTCGATCTGCCCCTCGGGCGCCGTGGGAGAACTCGCAATCGAGAGTTTCTGATACGCCTCGAGGCGAAGTCGCTCGGAGTCGAGGTAATCCTCAGGGATTCGGGCATCCACCGGAATCTCGAGTCGAAGCTCAATCTGCCCCTCGGCAACATCACCCCGGAACATCGAGACCGCTTCGCCAATCATGCGCAGGTAGAGGTCGAAGCCAACCCCGGCGATGTGTCCAGACTGCTCGCCACCAAGCAGATTGCCCGCACCGCGAATCTCGAGGTCTTTCAGCGCAATCTGGATGCCCGAGCCCAACTCATTGTTCGCCGCAAGTGCGGCGAGCCGGTCGTGGGCGAGTTCGCTTAATGGCTTCTCTTCGTCATAGAGCAGGTACGCATAGGCGCGTTCGCGTCCGCGACCAACGCGACCACGCAATTGGTGAAGCTGACTGAGGCCGTACTTATCGGCTCGGTCGACGATGAGCGTGTTGGCATTCGCGATATCAAGACCGGTTTCGATGATTGTGGTTGAGACGAGCACGTCAAACTTTCGTTCCCAGAAGTCGACGATGACCTGTTCAAGCTGGTGTTCGCTGAGCTGACCATGCGCGATTCCAATACGGGCCTCCGGCACAAGTTCTGCCAACTGCGCTGCAACCCGGTTAATGCTGGCGACGCGGTTGTGCACGAAAAAGACCTGGCCCTCGCGCAGCAATTCGCGGCGAATCGCTGCGGTTACCTGCTTCTCGGAATAGGGGCCGACGAACGTGAGAATCGGATGCCGATCCTCGGGTGGAGTCGCCAGCGTCGACATTTCCCGAATTCCCGTGACGGCCATCTCGAGCGTCCGCGGGATCGGTGTCGCACTCATCGCCAAAATGTCGACGTTGGTCTTGAGTTTCTTGAGAGCATCCTTGTGCTCGACGCCGAAGCGTTGCTCCTCGTCGATGATGACGAGTCCGAGGTCTTTGAATCGCACATTGTCGCTGAGCAGTCGGTGTGTGCCGATGACCATGTCGATCGTGCCGTCCGCCAAACCGGCAAGCGTCTCGCGTGCCTCTTTGTCGGTTTGGAACCGGCTGAGCGCGCGCAGGTGCACGGGGAATCCAGCGAACCGTTCGTTGAACGTCTCAGCATGCTGACGAACGAGCAGGGTGGTTGGTACGAGCATGGCGACCTGCTTGCCATCTTGAATGGCCTTGAACGCGGCACGAACTGCGACCTCGGTCTTGCCGAAGCCGACATCACCCGAAACGAGACGATCCATCGGAATCGCCCGCTCCATGTCTGCCTTCACCTCGTCGATGGTCGTCAACTGGTCGGGTGTCTCGACGAACGGGAACGCTTCTTCGAGCTCTCGTTGCCACGGGGTATCTGGGCCGAACGAGTGACCGCGGCTCGCCATACGCGCCGAGTAGAGCTTGACGAGCTCGACCGCGATGTCGCGAACTGCGCGGCGCGCTTTCGACTTCGCCTGTGACCAGTCGCTCCCACCCATCTTCGACAGAGCGGGTTCTTCGCCTCCGACGTATCGGGTGAGTTGATCCAGTTGATCCGTGGGCACGTAGAGCTTGTCGCCAGGAAACCCGCGCTTGCTCGGTGCGTACTCAATGACGAGATATTCGCGAGAGGTGCGGGGTGCATTGCGATTGGTGCTGTTGGGCACCTCGCGCGACACGAGCTCGATGAACTTTCCGATTCCGTGCGTCTCATGCACGACGATGTCACCGGACTCCAGCTGCAGAGGGTCGACGACGTTCTTGCTGCGCTTGCCCGCAAGACGCTTTGCGCCTCGCGGATCGTACGTTGCACTGCGCCCGTAGAACTCGCTTTCGGTCAAAAGTGCGAGCGGGATGTCTTCGATCTCAAAGCCATGCTCAAGGTTTGCTTGGACCAGATAGGCCACGCCCGACTCGAGACTCTCGGGCAGAGCATCCACGATTCGACCTGCCAGCGTGTGCTCGGCAAGCATTTGCGCGGCGCGTTCGACGAGACCGTGCCCGGCTGCGGCAATAACGACCGACCACCCGTTTCGCAATTTGTGACCAACGTGCTCGATGGCTCCGTCGACATTGCCCGCAAAACTGGGAACGGGCTCTCCAGGAACGTGAACATCGTCGTCGTTGTCGCTGTTGAACAGGCTGAACGTCCACCAGGGGCCGTGTGCGAAATCCGTGCGCACATCGGACATGGTCAAGAAGTCGCCGGCCGAAAGATCAATGGGCGCGGTGGCTCCGACCGAAGCCGCGTTCCACGCTGCGTCGAGAAACTCGCGGTTCGTTTCGCCCAGGTTCACCGCGCGCGTTGCAACCCGCTCGGGCGACATCACCGCGATGGCGGTATCGCGCGGCATGTACTCCGTCAGTGGTACGAGCTTGTCGACCAAGGCCGGGGTTAACGACTCCATACCTTCAACCGCGATGCCTTCGCCGATCTTGCTCAGCATCCCGGCCATGGCCGGAAACTCGTGTTCCATTTCACGCGCGCGCTGACGCACCGGATCTGTCAGCAGCAATTCTCGAGACGGCGGCAAAACTACTCGCTCAACCTCGCCATCAAGCGACCGCTGATCGGCCACCGAGAACCATCGCAGTGTTTCAAGTTCGTCGCCAAAAAAATCCAGACGAACGGGATGTTCGGCCACGGGCGAGAAGACGTCGAGGATTCCACCGCGCACCGCGAACTCGCCCCGACGCGTCACGATGTCGACTCGCGTGTACGCGAGATACACGAGCTGGCGGGCCAGTGCGTCCAGATCGTTTCCTCGAGACGCGGCCACCAGTTCGATCGGATTGACCTCGAGCAAGTTGCTCGCGATTGGTTGCAGTAGCGCTCGCACAGACGCCAAGACCACGAGAGGATGCCCGCCGTCCCATTCGGCGACGCGACGAAGGGTGTCGAAACGACGACCGGTGATTTCCGCACTCGGGCTCAGGCGCTCGTGTGGGAGTGTCTCCCACGCGGGAAAATCAAGAATCATCGCCGCCGGCTCGAGGGCCGCGAGCGCGTTCTGTAAGGCTTCGGATTCTCGGCTGGTCGCGGCCACCGCAAGAACGGCTCCCGGCTTGCCGGCGGACACTCGCTGACGAAGCAACGCCGCTAGAAGTGGTGCATTGAGTCCGGGGGTAAGTGAAAAATCAGCATCGCGCTCGGCGTGGGTGAGGGCCGCCTCGAAGCTCGATGAGCCGACGAGGGCGCGCGTCAACCCGGAAAAAACCACGAGGTCAGTCTAGGAGCGGGAACAACGCACGAGCGCTACGCCTTGGTGTTGAACTTCTGTTGCGCTGCCAGAAGGCCGTCGGTCGCGATGAGACGAGTGGCGTCGCCTGCGTCAACGAGGATGTTCGGCAGAACTTCCCGTTCGGCTCGACTAAATGGGCTCAACACGAAGTCGGCGGAATCTTGTCTCCCCGGTGGACGACCGACCCCGATGCGAACTCGCACAAACTCGTTCGTTCCCGTGGCCGCGATGATGTCTCGCAGTCCGTTGTGGCCGCCGTGGCCACCGCCGAACTTCACCCGCACGTCGTCGAAGTCAATGTCGAGTTCATCGTGCAGCACAATGAGTCGATCAGACTCGAGTGAAAAAAACTTGAGCAGGGCGGCCGTCGCTTTGCCCGACAGGTTCATATAGGAATTTGGCTTTGCGAGAATCAGCTTGGGTCCGCCTGGTGAGGTGAATCCACTCGCGACCTGTGCGCCAGCCTTGTGTGAAACAAAAGAAGCCGACATGTCGTCGGCCAGCACACTCAGGGCCATCTGGCCCACGTTATGACGGTGGGCTGCGTAGTCGGGCCCGGGGTTACCGAGCCCGACTACGAGCCACACGTTGTCAGAAGACAGAGTTACTCCGCGTCCTTCTCAGCCTCGGCGTGAGCCGCGCCGTCAGCCGAGCCCGCCTCAGCATCTTCTGCCGATTCACCCATGTCCGAGCCGCGAGGTGCGTGCACGTGCACGACCAGGCCGTCGGTTTCACCGATGACCGAGACACCGCTCGGCAGTTTGACGTCAGCGACGTGAATTTTGAAGCCAGGCACGGCACCTTCGATGCTGACCTCGACGTACTCGGGGATGTGCATCGCCTCGGCCTGCAGGTTCAGGGTCTTGACATCGAGTTCGACAACCGTGCCCGAGAGAGCGTTTCCGACGACGTGCACGGGCACCTCGACAACAACCTGCTCACCCTTGATGATTTCGACGAGGTCGATGTGCTCAATGATCATGTGAACGGGATCCTTCTGAACGTCCTTCACGAGAACGAGCTGGCTCTTGCCCTCGATCTGCAGGTCAAGAACGGCGTTCTTCTTACGAAGTAACAGACCGACCTGGTGCGCAGGCACGGACACGTGACGCGTGTCACTGCCGTGGCCATAGATCACGGCCGGAATCTGGCCAGCTGCACGAAGGCGGCGAGCAAAACCTTTACCGAATTCGGTGCGCACTGCTGCGGGCACCTTGTTGTCAACTTCAGCCATGATGGCTCCTTTTCTTGTGGTCTCAATACTCGCGGCACATCACGCGAGGAGACACATCACAGAATATGAAGCGCCGTTCCACCGCGTCGATCACGGTCAACCTGATTTCGCTTTCGCGAACAAGGTCACCCTCGCCGAAGTTCGTCCCTCAGTTTAGCCGTAAGTTTTCGAGTGCGGAAATCGCTTCCCCAACCACAGCCTGCGGTGACTGGACCGCGGGAATGCGAACCCCGAGCTCATCGACGTCAAGCGGTTCGAGATCGGCTAGCTGAGAGGGCAGCAAGTCGACCGTGACGAAGTGACTTGCGCGGTCACGGATGCGTTGCGCCAGAACGTCGGCGGGAACATCCAACTCGAACGTCACGAGCTCGGAACACGCGTCCCTGAATCCGTCGCGGTAGGCACGCTTGAGCGCCGAGCACGCAACGACGATGCCGGTGCCGGCGACCCGTGCACCCGAAAACAACTCACCGATTCGCTCGAGCCACGGTGCGCGGTCAAGGTCGGTGAGCCCCTGTCCACTCGACATTTTTGCTCGCGCTGCCGTGGAGTGCAGGTCGTCAGCGTCAATGAACGTGACCCCCAGCCGTGCGGCGAGCGCGCGCCCGATTTCAGATTTGCCCGAACCAGACGGCCCCATAACCAAGACGATGGGCCGCACACGTGGCGATGTTCCGAACGCAAGACTCACGATGAAATACCCCCCTGAAGTATTCGGTAATCTTTATTTGACGCTACCTCACGCGGGAGTCCCACTTCTTGACCTGTCCGTGAACGCGACATTCCCTCCCCTTCACGAATCTCTCTTTTCACTCAAGGAGCCGCGACGTTCATGGCACAGTCACAAGCAAACATCGGAGTTGTCGGCCTCGCCGTGATGGGGTCGAACCTGGCCCGCAACCTCGCCAGTCGCGAAGGCAACACCGTGGCAGTGTTTAACCGCTCTCCTGAGCGCACCCGACTGCTCGTTTCCGAGCACCCGGAGGCAAACTTCATTGCCAGTGAAACGATTGACGACTTTGTCGCCTCGTTGGCCACTCCACGCACCGCCATCATCATGGTTCAGGCCGGCGCTGGCACCGACGCCGTAATCAACCAATTGGCTGAGCGGTTCGAACCGGGTGACATCATCGTCGACGGCGGAAACGCCCTCTTCACCGACACCATTCGCCGCGAGCAGGCTGTGAGCGCAACCGGTGTGCACTTTGTCGGCGCAGGAATTTCCGGAGGAGAAGAG
>JBFYOK010000060.1:0-4313 GCA_041303845.1 Microbacteriaceae bacterium
AACTGGCAAACAGGTACACGATGACCGAAAGCTGCCAGTTGAGGGCCGCAACCGCGTGCTCGCGCACGAACGGACCGCGCTGACGCAACAGCAGGTATCCGATCCAGGGCCCAAAGACGTAGCCGATAAGACCGCTCAACTGGATCAGAGCTGACCACAGCTTCTCGTCGCTCGGGCTCAGGGGAGTGAATCCGGCATAGGGGCTGACGCGAGGTGAATCCGACACGGGTGGTCCTTTCATAGAGGAGTGAAACCTGTGCCATCTTGGCACACGCAGGTGGAGAAAACCTGTCGGGTGTTACTTGATCAAGCGCAACGTGACGGGATACCTGTAGTCCTCGCCGGCCTGCACTTTTGTGAAGGCAATAATCGAGAAGACCACTCGAAGGACCCATGCGGCAGTAACGAGTAGTGACCCGACAAAGACAAAAGTGAGGATGTAACCCACGATTTCGGCCAGGAGCATCGTGAGCTGAAAGTTGAGCGCCTCCTTGCCGAGAGCGTTCGTCTTTGTCCCGCGGTCCTTGAATACGATCCAGATGATCAGCGACGGCAGGATGCCAATGATGCCGAGGATTTGGGCGAGTCCGGCGTAGGTCTGGTCCTCGGACGGAGACAGTTTCGGTGTTTCGGGAGTCGACATGTCGGTCATCCTTTGGCTCATAAATTCGAACTGGTGGCAGTTTCACGCTACGCGGGCTCGGTTTCTCTTCGCAATCGAAGGTTTGTCGAAGAAGCGCAGGTATTATTGGCACTCTACATCGGTGAGTGCCAGCAAGGTCTTGCGCGGCACAAGAGCGAAGGGCACACGAGATGGTTTCGCAACGTGGACTCGATGTTCTTCGCGCAATCGTTCAGGACTACGTCGAGTCTCGTGAGCCCGTGGGGTCGAAATCTATTGTGGACCGCCACAACTTTGGTGTTTCACCGGCAACGATTCGCAACGAGATGGCTCTTCTCGAAGAAGAGAACCTCATCGTCGCCCCTCACACGTCGAGCGGGCGAGTGCCGACAGACAAGGGCTATCGAATCTTTGTCGACCACCTTGCCGACACGCGCACAATTAGCGGTGCTCAACGACAGGCAATCGAAAAGTTTCTCGACGAATCACATGACTACGACGACCTTCTGCAACGCACGTCGCGACTCCTCGCTCAGTTGACGCGGCAGGTTGCTGTTGTCGAGTACCCGTCGCTCGGTGGTGCCAAGGTGCAGCGCATCGAATTGGTTAACATCAGCAACGACCGACTTCTCTGCATCTTGATTGCCGACAACGGTCGCATTGATCAGCGCATGATTGAGTGCGGTCGTGACGTTTCCGAGGGTGAGCTCAGCGAGTACATCCTTCGGGCGAACGGATTCGCGGCAGGGCGCTCGCTGTCAGAAGCACAAGGCGCTCTCGCCGGCTTCGAAAATCACTTTCCGCCCGGCGCGCAGCCAGTGGCTTCAGCGATTTCAGCCGCCATCGCGGACTTGGTCGCCGCAAACCGAACGCACAAATTGGCCGTCTCGGGTGCCGCCAACCTTGTGCGTACCGAAGAAGATTTCTCCGGCAATCTGTATCCCGTGCTTGACGCCATCGAAGAGCAGGTTGTCTTGCTCAAATTGATGTGCGAACTCGCCGAGGACGCCAATCAAGTGGCCGTCTCAATCGGCAGCGAGCATGGCGAGAGTGGCCTGCGCGGGGCAAGCCTCATGGCGGGCTCATACTCATCGGGCGGAGAAAACGCGATGGTGGGCATCCTCGGCCCAACGCGCATGGACTATTCGGCAAACATGGCCGCAGTACAAGCTGTCTCACGCTATCTTTCGAAACTTCTGCACTCTTAGAAACCTGGAGCTCTATTCGTGGCTGACCACTATGAGGTTCTCGGCGTCGCTCGTGACGCGGACACCGAAACCATCAAGAAGGCGTATCGAAAACTCGCGCGCCAACTTCACCCCGATGTGAACTCTGCCCCGGAGGCTGAAGAACAGTTCAAGCTTGTGACGCACGCCTACGAGGTTTTGTCCGACCCAGTGCAGCGCGAGCAATACGACCGCGGGCCCCAACAGGGATTCCCGGGTGGCTTCGGAGATTTCAACGACATTTTTTCGACGTTCTTTGGTGGCGCAGCGGGTGGAGGTGGTCGCGGTCCTCGTTCTCGCCGTGAGCGCGGACAGGATGCCCTCATTCGACTCGACGTGTCGCTGTCTGATGTCATTTTTGGTGTTCATCAGGAGATCGAAATCGACACGGCTGCCGTGTGCGAGACGTGTACCGGGTCGGGAGCGCAACCAGGAACTGAACCCAAGACGTGTGACATTTGCCGCGGGTCGGGCAACATTCAACGCACCGTTCGTTCTCTCATCGGCAACGTGGTGACGAGTGCACCCTGCGGTTCCTGTCGCGGCTTTGGTTCGACAATCGCACACCCGTGTTCGGCGTGTGCAGGTCAGGGTCGTGTGCGTGCTCGTCGCTCGATCCCCGTTGATATTCCCGCCGGTGTCGACACAGGTGTGCGCCTCCACCTCCCCGGTCAGGGCGAGGCCGGTCCCGGCGGCGGACCGAACGGGGACCTCTACCTCGAGATTCGCGTCGAACACGACGACATTTTCAACCGGTCGCAGGACGACCTGCTCTGCACCCTCGAAATATCCATGGTCGATGCCATTCTCGGCACGAGCGTGACGTTCCCCGGTCTCGACGGTGATGTCAGTCTCGACATCAAGCCGGGCGTTCAGAGTTCGGATGTGCTCACCGTGAAAGACCGGGGCATCACTCGTTTGCGCGGATCCGGACGTGGCGAACTCAAGGTCGGCATCCATGTGCTCACTCCGACGAAGCTTTCGAACAAAGACAAAGACGCATTGGCTGCGTTCGCCAAGATCCACAAGTCGCCTGAGCCGAAGATCGCATCGTTCCAACAAGGCATCTTTGCCAAGCTCCGCGATCGGTTCTTCTAAACGCGCATGGCACACTTCTATCTCGACGACACGTTAGACGTGCACGCGGTGCCTGGCTCGACGTGCACGCTGAGCGGGCCCGAGGCACGGCATGCCGTGAGCGTCAGCCGACTCCGGGTCGGCGAGAGTGTGCATCTCGGCAACGGACGCGGACTCATGCTCGACGTCACGGCGACGCAGGTTGACAAAGATCACGTCACATTCGTCGTAAACACCGTCGAGCACGTTGCGCCACCGCACAGTCGAGTTGTTCTGGTTCAAGCGCTGACGAAAGGTGACCGCGATGAGCGAGCCATCGAAGCGGCTACCGAACTCGGCATCGACGAAGTCGTGCCCTGGGCCGCGGAGCGGTCGGTATCCGTGTGGTCCGGCTCGAAGCGTGAGCGCGGGGTCGAGCGCTGGGCAACAATCGTGCGCGAAGCAGCGAAGCAGAGCATCCGCGCCTTCGTGCCGATCGTCAGTGAACACGACACGACCGCGCAAGTGTGTGATCGATTTTCGGATGCCCTGATTCTGGTTCTCGACCCGAACGGCCTCGTCGATTCCGAGTCACGGTGGCGTTCTCTCGTCTCCGATGCATCCGCGACAGCGCGACCAGTGGTGCTCATCGTCGGGCCGGAGGGTGGCATTTCACCAGCGGAACTTGAGCACTTCACGGCAGCTGGAGCGCATCGGGTTCGCTTGGGCTCCAACGTTCTGCGCTCATCGACCGCGGGGCCCGCCTTCCTCGCGGCAATCAATGGAGCACTCGGTCGCTGGTAGCGCGCATACGATAGAAGCATGTCCGCAGAACCGTCGATTTTCACGCGCATCATCAATCGGGAGATTCCCTCCGACGTGGTGTTCGAAAACGACCATCTCATCGCCATTCGCGACATCAATCCTCAGGCGCCCGTGCATCTGCTCGTGATTCCGAAGACGGAAACTTACTCGAACGTCGCAGAACTTGCGGCTGGGGACCCCGCATTGCTCGCAGACATGGTTGCCGTCGCTCGTGACCTCGCGTTCGAGCATGCGAACGGTGAGTTCCGCCTCGTCTTCAACTCCGGAGAATCCGCTGGTCAGACAGTGTTCCACGTTCACGCGCACGTGCTTGCCGGCGGACTCGAGGAGGGCTCGCTTGCCTGAATCGTCAGGTGACACGGCCGTCATTGAAATTGACGGCATTGAGATGGTTCGACTCCTCGGGCCTCAGGACCGACTGCTCACGCGCATGGAACGCGAATTCCCTCTCGTCGACGTGTTGGTCCGTGGCAACGAGATTCGCCTTGTCGCTCCGGAAACGAGCGAGGGTCAACGACAGGCTGACGACGCGAAGCGGATGTTGCTCGAACTCGTTGACTTGGTTCGCGGTGGAGTGAACCTTG
>JBFYOK010000061.1:0-7511 GCA_041303845.1 Microbacteriaceae bacterium
GTCTGTTGGTGCGGTGAGTGACATCAGGTTCCTTGAAAGTGACACGGCACCACTCTTTACCGACAGCGCGCACAATTGCCCCACGAACCTGCCTGCAAACTCAATTCACGTCGTTGAAATCGATGCGAAGAGTCGGCCGTGTCCTCGTTGACGGGTCTAGCGAAAAGAAGTTACCGCTTTGTGGCGTTCTTCACAACTAGAGCGAGGATGCCGACCGCCACAGCGGCGCCGCCCACGACCACCGCAGCAAAGACGGCTGGCTTATCGCGACGAAGTGCGCGAAGCTGCGACGCGCGCTTGTCGGCGCCTCGCTTGAACTGCTTGGGAAGGTTTCCCTTGTCTTCAATTGCGTCGAGCGTGCTGGCGAAGCGCTGGCGCACCGCCAAAACATGAGCGTCAAGTTCCTTCGCTGTGAGCGCGTCAACTGGCTTTTTCGAGGCCGAGGCTCGACCGCTCGTCTTTGCGGCCGGCGTGGACGACCTAGGGGTCTGATTAAGAGTCATATCGACCCTCTCCCTTCAGCGCGTGGGCGTCCTCAACGATGCTGTCCATCGTCTCGGTCGGCATCATTGCCTGTGATTTCTTGAATTGGGCGATACCGGCAAGCACCAAAACAATTGTGGTGACGAGGAGTCCCGCCGACACAACCAGGGCCGCCGCCCAGGTGGGCATAACCATGGCCAGGGCGTAGACCGCGGCAAGAATGAGCGCACCCATCAGGAACAAGGCAGTGCCACTGGCGGCCAGAAAGAACAGCGTTCCGGCTCCGATGTTCTTCGCCTTGCGCGACATTTCGCGCTTGAATCGCTCGAACTCTGCGCGCAACAAATCAAGCGCAAGACCCGGAAGTTCGCGAATCAACTGGACGAGCGACCGACTGTCGTCCGCCTGCTCGTCGGTTGCGGTTGGCTTCGATGCGGCCATTACTCAGCCGCCGACTTCGGTGGAATGATCGGGATGGCGCCCGTTGCCACGCCGCTACGTGCGCTGGGTTCAGCCATTGGGGAAGCGGGCTTTGGCTGAGGTCGCGCCTTTGCGCTCTTTTCGGCCGTCGCCCTGGTCACGGGCTTCGCGGTCGAAGCGCTGGTCGCGCGGGGCTTCGTTGATCCCGCCGGCGCCGCACGTTTTGACGTTGAGCGCTGGGGCGCGGGCTTTCCCTGTGCCTGCGCGATCGCCGACTTGGCGGCCGAGAATGCCTGATCCGCGAGGTCGCCTGCAGCTTCCTGCACCTGCGAGACCCCCCACTGAACTGGTTCTGACTCCCAGATGTTCAGAGCAGTCGCCTTGATTTGCTCGTAGCGGCGTCGCCCGGCACGAGTTCCCAGCAGATAGCCGACGCCGAGTCCAACGACGAAAAGTACCTTGCCGTTCATCGCGACCTCCCTATATATCGATTGTGGAATATAAGCTCGCGTTCAGCCTACCTCTCCAAATCGACCGGGCCAATTGGGCGATAGTCAGCATCCGCGAATATCGCGGCTCGCGCATCCTGAGCTAACGCGCGTGCGAGTGGAATTGCACGATCCAGCGCTTGCGTGAACTTCGCTGCGGTGAGGTCAACCGTGATGTGGGCGATGACAGCTTCGTCAGCTTGACTTCGTCGGGAAACTGCAAAATGAGTTGCTTTCAGGGCAATTGCGGTTTCGAGGCTCGCAAAGCCACCCCGTGGCACAACAGTTGCGACAGAGTTCGGGTCGGCCGCCGCCAGCTCCAGCACGCCGAGCGTTAGTGAGCCAACTCGGCTCATCGCCGGCAATAACTCGGGCACGCAGTCGACGACGTCGACGTCTTCCGGTTCGCAAAGCAACATGTCGTTCACGCGCGGGCGAACGAGCGTCTCGAGCGCGTCGCGTCCTAGTCGAGTCGTCACCAGGCGAGCAAGATCGCGTTCTTCACCAATCGCGAGCAGGGGTCGAACGCGGTCCAGATAGATGCGCCACGCTCCGCGCCAGCCACACTTTTCTCGAACATTTCGTGAAAGTGGCGAGCCGGGGATGCCCAAAACCTGTTGCTCACCGTCCGCAGGTCGCACGACCTCATACGAGACGCCAAATTCCTGACACGTCTCTGCAATCACGCCCGCTCGTGCCGACCCTTCGCTGCGAGTTTCCGTCCACTCTCCCTGAGAGACGAGGTTGGTCCTCAAGCCGATCCGCGCACAATCCAGTGCGGCGAGAAGTGCCGCGATTCCGTCGCCGCGCACGACGATGTCAAACGCACTCGTTGACGTCGACGGGTTCTTCGCGCTCTTCCGAGCAGCCACAGTGGGGTCCTAAGCCCCGAGCAGTCGCTGTGACAAGAACGCGACTACGGTGTCGATCGGAATGCGTTCTTGCTCCATGGAGTCCCGGTGGCGAACGGTGACAGCTTTGTCTTCGAGAGAATCAAAGTCGACCGTGATGCAGAACGGGGTGCCGATTTCATCTTGGCGACGGTAGCGACGCCCGATGGCGCCGGCATCATCGAAGTCGACGTTCCAGAATTTGCGCAGGTCATCCGCCAGTTCGCGTGCGAGCGGTGAGAGCTGTTCGTTCCGTGACAACGGAAGAATGGCGGCCTTAATCGGCGCGAGGCGCGGGTCCAGTCTCAAGACCGTTCGCGTATCGGTGTCTCCCTTGGCCGTCGTCACAGTCTCTTCGTCGTAAGCGTCAACGAGGAATGCCATCAGTGACCGAGTCAGGCCAGCAGCGGGCTCAATCACAAAAGGCGTCCAGCGCTCGTTCTTCGTTTGATCGAAATAGCTCAGGTCTTTACCGCTGTGCTCGGAGTGTGTCTTCAAATCGAAGTCTGTGCGGTTGGCGATGCCTTCGAGCTCGCCGAATTCGCTCCCGCTAAAGCCAAAGCGGTACTCGATGTCCACGGTGCGCTTGGAGTAGTGGGACAGCTTTTCTTTCGCGTGCTCATAAAGGCGCAGATTCTCTGGCTTGATGCCGAGACCGACGTACCAGGCCATGCGGTGATCAATCCAGTACTGATGCCATTCTTCGTCCGTGCCCGGCTCAACGAAGAATTCCATCTCCATCTGCTCAAATTCACGCGTGCGAAAAATAAAGTTTCCCGGCGTGATCTCATTGCGGAAACTCTTGCCGATTTGGCCGATGCCGAACGGAGGTTTCATGCGGGCCGCTTGAAGCACGTTTGCAAAGTTGACAAAGATGCCCTGCGCGGTTTCTGGGCGAAGGTAATGCATGCCGGCTTCATCATCGACGGGGCCGAGGTAGGTCTTCAACAGTCCAGAGAAAGCGCGCGGTTCGGTGAACTGTCCCTTGTTTCCGCAGTTGGGGCAGGGCACTCCCGCGAGGCCGCCTTCGGGTGCGCGGCCCTTGCGTTCCTCAAATTCTTCAAGGAGGTGGTCTTCACGAAAGCGCTTGTGGCAACTGGTGCATTCGACGAGAGGGTCACTGAAGACTTCGACGTGTCCCGATGCCTCCCAAACCTGCTTCGGCAGGATTACCGACGAATCGAGCCCGACGACATCGTCACGGCGCTGCACCATGTAGTTCCACCACTGGCGCTTGATGTTCTCCTTGAGCGCTGTTCCGAGGGGGCCGTAATCCCACGCCGAACGCGATCCGCCGTAGATTTCACCGGCTTGGAAAACGAATCCGCGGTGCTGGGCGAGTGCAATAACAGCGTCAAGTTTCGAGGTGGGTGCCATGGGTGCAATCCTATCCGCGGCAAAACGAGCGGGAGCCCCGACCTGAGTCGAGACTCCCGCTGTCTACTTCTCGGTTATGCACCTTCGCGACGACGCATCGTCACCACGACCAGAAGGCCTGCCGCGAGCAGCAACGCTGACGCGCCTGCTACGGCATTTGTTTCAAGACCAGTGTTCGGCAACTCCGGCGCCGCTGTTCCAGGCGTGATGAAAAGTGTCTCCGTGTAGAACTCGTAGTACGGAGCATTCGAATACAATGTGCGATTGATGTCGTTGAATTGACCCACATAAGCAACGGTCTCCTCAGTCATGTCCGCAAAAAGAAGTTCGGAGTTGCAACCGTCGTTCTGAATCCATGCGTTACCCACACTGTCGAAAGCTACGCTGTCAATGTCTAGCCCTGAGGTGCTACCACCGGGGCAGGTGTAGTCGGCAGCAAGAACCAGGGTGCCAACCTGAGTCGCAGCACCGGTAGAAAGGTTGATTGAGTAATACTCGCCGCTCGCGTCAAACGTGTAGGCAGTGTCATCAACGGCGTTGTAGCCCGACGCAGCATCATCGGTCCCAAGGACACCAACAAGAGTGGTAGCGGACGTTGCCAAGTCGATTGAATAAAGAGATCCGTTCAGGGTCACAAATGCATCACCGGCAGTCGTAATGAAGAACTGCCACGCATCATCGGTGTCACCATTTAGAGCTGGTCCGACCGTGTACGCGCCGGTCTCCGCATCGATCGTGGACAAGTGTGTTACGTAATTCTCGGAATAGTAAAGGAAGTAGGCAAGCCCATCAGCGGGGTTGTATTGAGCGCCACCAGCGCAAGCGCTCCGCTCCGGAAGCGGCGTGCCGACGACCGTAACGTTTGCGTTAGTTGCGTCGACTTTCCACAGCTGTGGGGCAAATGAATCGCAATCGATTGCGAACAATTGGTCGGTGGATGGCATGCTCGGCACTGCCGCCATCGCGGGCGACGTGACGGCGACACCTGAGAAACCGATTGTCAGAACAATCGATGCCACTGTGATTTTCTTCATCTCTGAATCCTTTAATCTGAGCGGAACTTCCGGATGAACACCGGTAGGCGCGATTCGCCAAACTAAATTTAGTCCATGTAGTGCGGTTGAACTACCAGCGGAATCACCAGATGCTCACCCGACGGTCAGGTTCGAGCCACGCCTCGTCATCGCTTGTGACACCGAACGCGTCGTAGAACGCGTCGATGTTGCGCACAATTTGGTTGCAACGAAACTCCGGAGGCGAATGCGGGTCAATCGCCAGCAAACGGAGCGTCTCCTCGGGGCGACTCTTCTGCTGCCAGGAGTTCGCCCACGAGATAAAGAAGCGCTGCGCGGCGGTGAGGCCGTCGATTACCGGCGGTTCCTGCCCATCCAGCGAAATCAGATACGCCTTCCACGCGATACCGAGCCCGCCCAAATCGCCGATGTTCTCGCCAATCGTCAGCTCGCCATTGACAGTCTGGCCGTCGGCGCCTTCGGGTGAGAGGGCGTTGTACTGCTCAATCAGTGAAGCAGTGCGCTCTTCAAAACGCTCACGGTCTTCATCCGTCCACCAGTCGATGAGTCGTCCGTCACCGTCAAAGCGAGATCCCTGATCATCAAATCCGTGGCCGATTTCGTGACCAATCACGGCACCGATAGAGCCATAGTTTGCGGCGTCATCCCAGCTGGCATCAAAGAACGGCGGCTGCAAGATGGCTGCCGGAAACACTATCTCGTTGAATCCTGGGTTGTAATACGCGTTGACCGTTTGGGGTGTCATGAACCACTCGTCACGATCAATCGGCTTGCCCACTTTGCCGAACTCCCGAGCCATCTCGAATTCAGCGATACGGCGAACGTTGCCCATCAAGTCGGTTGCGTCAATGTCTAGAGCAGAATAGTCCCGCCACTTCGCCGGAAAACCAATCTTGGGCGTGAACTTGTCGAGCTTCTCCAGCGCACGAGCGCGTGTTCCAGGGGTCATCCACTCAAGATCACTAATCGATTGGCGATAGGCCTCAATAAGGTTGGCAACCAGCACGTCCATGTGACTCTTCGAATCAGCCGGGAAGTGGCGGTCAACATAGATGCGTCCAACAGCCTCCCCGAGCGAGCCCTCGACGACGGCGACGCCGCGCTTCCAGCGATCACGTTGCTGCGGCGTTCCCGACAGCGTGCGGCCGTAAAAGTCAAAGTTCTCGTCGACAAAGGCAGTCGGCAAGAAAGGTGCGGCCGAATGCAGAACCTGCCAGACGAGCCAGTCGCGCCACTCGTCCAGCTTCGAGTCAACGAGAAGTGCCCCGAGGCCGTCGAAGAAACTGGGTTCGCGGACGACGAGCAGGTCGAAGGATCGCGCCGGTGCATCCAGCGCTGTTAACCACACATCAAGGTCTGCGGCCGGGTGCTCGGCGGCTTCGGAGTTGACGAGAGATTGGGCTTGAATTTCGTCGGCGGATGCGCGGGCGACCTGGTCGCGCACGGCACTCCAGGCCATCGGGTTGTATGTGGCCTGGGCATCGCGAGTGCGCACGTTGTCCCAGTGGGCCGCGGCGAGCGCGGCCTCGAGGTCATAGGCGCGCTGGGCCCGAACTGCTGCCGAGATGCCGCCCGCGAACGCGGGAAGTGCTTCGTCAAGCAACTCGAACATCCGCTGAATGTGATTGACGTAGGCATCACGCTCAGACGCAAACTTCTCGTCACGGTAGTAGCTCTCGTCGGGAAGGTTGATCCCACCCTGTTCGGTGAAGACAAGATAACGGTCCGGCTGGCCGGGGTCATTGTCGACGAATAGATCGATAAATCCGCCCACGCCATGGCGTTCCAAACGTGCGACGGTATCGAGAAGGTGGCTCACCGACGAAACGTTGGCTGCGACCGCAAGCTGGCTTTCGATGCTCGCGAGACCGTTATCGTCAATCGCTTCGATTGCCATAAAGCTCGCGTACAGGTCACCGACCTTGCGCTCGACGCTCCCTGCTGGTGCATCCCCCACACCCGTGATGATGTCGCGCACAGCCTTCTCAGCCTCTTCTGCCAGAACGTGAAACGATCCGTACCGGGCCTTGTCTGCGGGAATCTCCGTGCGGTTCATCCACTTTCCCGTGACGTGTCGGAACAGGTCATCCTGGGGTCGAACGGTGGCATCAAGCTCGGTGACGTCGATGCCGGAAATGGGTGTGTGGGATGCGGGAGTATTCACCCGACTAGCCTAAGAGTCATGACTCGACGGTGGACCCACGTGCTTTTTGACATGGACGGAACCATCCTCGAATCCGCAGATGCGGTCATGGGTCGTATCGCTCGAACACTGCTCGAATACGGCGCAGCCGTGCCCGATCGGGCAGAACTTCAGTTGCTTCTCGGTCCTCCAACGCATGAGATTCTCGGCACCTATTTGCCCGCCGAGCAGGTTCCGGAGGCGTCCGCGTTCTACCGTGGTTTGGCGGAAGCGGACGGCATGACGGGCTACGCACTTTTTGACGGCATGCGCGACCTCATCATCGAATTGCACGACGCCGGCATCCCGCTCGCAACGGCAACGACGAAGTTGCGCGTCGAAGCCGCCCTCGTGGTTGACCATTTCGACATCGGTGAGTATTTTTCCGCTATCCAAGGAGCCGACCCGCGCAATGGCGTGCACACGAAAGGGAACGTGGTTGCCGCGTGTTTAGCTGACCTGAAAGTCGAAGCGCATGACCGCCCAATCATGGTCGGTGATCGCATTCATGACATCCGTGGTGCCGCACGTTGTGGTGTGCCGACGATCATGTGTGAGTGGGGCTATGCCGCACCGGAGGAATTTGACACGGCCTACGCTCGGGTGAGCACCGCTGAGGCGCTCCGTGAAGAGTTGC
>JBFYOK010000062.1:0-2941 GCA_041303845.1 Microbacteriaceae bacterium
ACTTGCGAGACCGCCTGGTCGCAACCGTTGCGGCTGAATACGAAGAAGATGGCCGGCAACAAGTTCTTGTCATCAAGCATGTCGATGACATCCGGGCGGTCCATGCGGGTGCCACCGCCGGTATCAAATCTCGCACCACCTGAAGCGCCGTTTCGGTTTCGAGAGGCAGGTGCACCCGCACCGCTCCGTGCTCCCCCGCGTCCGTAAGTGCTTCGACTGCCGTTCCCTCCCGAGCCACCGCGATAGTGGGGCGAGCGGCCGTGAGCGTGTGCAAGTTGTGTGAGCTCTGGGTTCACACGGTGCGTTGCAGCTTTTCCGGAACTGTCGAAGAGGTCGATGAATTTCGAGCCGATAAGCACGTGCTGATCTAGTGGAACGGGCCGGTCTTCGGACACGACGATGTCTGTGTTTCCGCGAACCGCCATCAACCAGTCGCCGAACTCCTCGGCGTTTGAAACAGTCGCGCTGAGTGAGATCATCCGGACGGAAAGAGGCAAATGGATGATGACCTCCTCCCATACGGCACCGCGGAATCTATCTGCGAGGTAGTGCACCTCATCCATGACAACAAACTCGAGGTGTGTCAGGAGGTCGCTGTCGGCGTACAGCATGTTGCGCAGAACCTCTGTCGTCATGACCACGATTCGAGCGCTGGCGTTGACGTTGGTGTCACCCGTGAGCAAACCCACATTCTCGGCCCCCCACTCATCTACGAGCTCATTGAACTTTTGGTTACTCAGCGCCTTCATGGGTGTGGTGTAAAAAAGCTTGCCCGCGGGTGTGCCCATGGCGAGGTGCACGGCAAACTCCGCGACGATTGTCTTTCCTGCGCCCGTGGGAGCAGCAACGAGCACACTTCGCCCTCGTTCAAGAATCGAGCACGCCTCAACTTGAAACGGGTCGAGATCGAAGTCGCGATGTGATTGGAAGCTATCGAGAAGTGGATGCGCGCTCCGCGACTTAGCTCGGGCGTATCTCTCCGCCGGCGATGGCCGGTCGTCGTCGTTCATCGTCGCTCAACGTTCACGCGAGTGGCGCTGCCGGGGGCAGTTTCTCGCTGGCAGAGGGCAAATCGTGGGTCTGTTCTGCGTTTTGCTTGCGCATCTTGCGTTCACGTCGAGCATCGTGAGCCCAGGCAATGGCTGCGGCTAGGAAATACAACCCAACCATGGGAATGGCAAGCAAGAACATTGACAGCACGTCTGCTGCGGGCGTCGCGATGGCGGTGAACAAGGTGATGAGCAGAATTGCGATGCGCCAACCTTTGAGGATTGCTTTCGCACTCATTACTCCCGCGAAGTTCAAGAGCACCAGAAAAACCGGTAAGACAAAGGCAACGCCGACCACGATCGTCAACTTGAGAACGAAGTCAAAGTAGGTCTTCGCCGTGATGATTGACGCATCGTCCTGGGGTGCGAACGAGGTCATGAGCTCCACGATGTGCGGGAAGACGTACCAGCCCGCTGCGCATCCCGCGAGAAAAAGCGGAACCGCTGAAAAAAAGAACCCGATGGCATAACGAACTTCGCGCCGAGTCATACCTGGAACGAAGAAGGCCCAAATCTGAAACAGCCACACTGGACTCGAAATGATGATTCCAATGGTGAGCGCAATCTGGAGGCGGAGGTCGAATGCGCTCGTGATGCTGTCAAAGTTGAGTGTCGCGATGCGACCCTGTGATTCGGCGACGTCAGCAATCGGCTGACGGATGCCCGTCAACAAGAAGTCGGAGAGGAACCAGCCACCGATCATCCCTGCAACGATGGCTGCAGCCGAGATGTAAACACGCTTCCGGAGTTCGAGCAGGTGCTCGCCAAACGACATTCGCCCGGTGCGTCTGGCGCGAACGCGCGGACGCTGTGCGTTGGTCGCCACGGTTACTTCGAGGTCGACTTGCCAGCCTTAGCGGACGTCGACTTCGTTGCGGCTGTGGAAGACGAACGGGGGGTTGACTTTACCGACTCGCTCTTTTCTGAACTCGGGGCATCACCGTCGTCATCTTTCATCGCCTTGACCTCTTGGCGGAAGATGCGCATCGACTGTCCGAGGCTTCGAGCAAGGCCGGGCAACTTTGGTGCGCCGAAAATCAAAAGAACAACGAGGATGACAATGAGCAGGTGCCAACCGTTGAGGTTTGAAAGCATCAGGGTCTCTTTCCTTCGTGAATGCGTGACTCGAGGGAATCAAGCACATTCATTCTATCGACGGGTTACTTCTTCGCCTTGCGAGAAGCTGGATACGCGGCTAAAGCTTCCTTGGCCCACGACGTCACCGTGCGCACGGCTTCAGGTGGGCTGATGACTCGAATGGTTCCCGGAAGAGACGACACGACGCGAGCGAGGCTCCGTAATGAACCGATTGTGACGCTCACCCGCGCAAACCCAGTCTCCGCCCCGGCGAGGTTCTGCGGAGCAAACTCGCTGATGAGGCGCACGGCGTTAGCCGGCATCTCGAGCACAACAGTGTGCAGCCCTGTTGCGGGCGGGTCAAACAGCTCGTCACCGAGGTCGTCCGCAGTCACGCTTGTCGTGTGCTTACGACGAGTACTTTTCGCTTCGACGATGCGATCGACGCGGAAGGTCATGACGTCTTCTCGCGTGTGACAGTAGGCGCGAACGTACCAGGAGCTGGCTACCAAGTCGATGCGTAGTGGTTCGACGAATCGAGTCGAACGCTTCTGGTCAGCGTTCTGATACGTAATCTCGATTTGCGTGCGAGATTCGAGCGCCTTACGAACAATTTCGATGAGCGGTGGCGTCGAAGGTGGCTCGATCTGGATCGCGCCGCCCGCATTGACGTTGGCGCCCTTGGCCAATTTCTCACGAAGTGTCTTGATTGCGCGACGATCAGAAATTCCCGGCAATGTTTCGATGTACTGCAACCCCGCAACGAGCGTTGCGGCTTCGCGCGACGTCAGGCGAGGTGCTCGCCGGAGCTCGAC
>JBFYOK010000063.1:0-4336 GCA_041303845.1 Microbacteriaceae bacterium
CAACTTGACGTTGCCGGCAGCACCAACGGAGTCTTTGGTCTTGACGAGCTCTTTATAAAGCGGGTGGCGACCGAGGCCGTTGACCTTGACCTTGTCCATCATCGGGAAGGTCACACCCCACGTTGCCGAGCAGTACTCACCGATTTCCTCGTTTGAGCCGGGTTCCTGGAACATGAACTGGTTGCACGGGAATCCGACAACGGTGAAGCCCTTTGCTGCGTACTTCTTCTGGAGATCCTCTAGCTGCTCATACTGCGGCGTCAGCCCGCAACGCGAGGCGACGTTGACGACGAGTACCGTCTTGCCTGCGAAGTCAGCGAATGTCGTGGAGCGTCCATCCAGCGTCGTGATTTTGTGAGATTCGAGTGAAGTGCGTGAGGTCATGGCTCAAGCGTATGTCTAAACCTGCCGAGGAGGATGCCCACATTGGGAATACCCAATGTCACTGCGCGGTTGTAAACTTCACAACGCGCCTTCACCGGCGTTCGATTGCTCAACACATCTGTGTGCGTGCAGTTCACAAGTCAATAGCGTGTGATGGTTCGCTTCGCCACCTTCATGGGGATGATCGGTTTCGACATTGCCTGAGAGCGGGAGAGAAGCGGGCCGAGGATGCAGAGCTATCTCGTAAACGCTCTCTGCAAAATATAGGTGCCAAAGCTAAGCGCACCGACTTCGCCCTCGCTGCCTAAGCGAGCCTGAAGTCCGTCAGACCGGGCTAGATCCCGACCCGTGTTCTGGCGTTATCTAGGGAACTAGCTGCGTTGTTGCGCCTCCGGGCAACGCGGGACTTGCACTGTGGCTGGGCTTGTCGACTTAGGTGTCTGGTGACAAAAGTCGGAGCCAAGTAGAACGTTTCCACCGACTACGCCCGTAGAAGACTCACAATCACAGCAGTGGACGGGGGTTCAATTCCCCCCATCTCCACCACGTGCGAGCACCATCACACGCTATCGACTGCAATCGCGTCAATCCCTGACGAGATCACTGGCAAAGAGTTGAGGCCCCCACGAAACGTGGGGGCCTCAGTTTCTTGCGAGGTGCTTAGTTGCTTGCCGTCGTGCGACGTGCGCGGCGATCGAGCGCAGCCCCACCGAGTCCCAGCGCGGCTGCACCCAGTGCGAGCGCGCCCATCGTGCTGGCCGATGCGCCCGTGTCGGGCAGCGACTCGGCTGCCGGCTCAGGAGCGGGTGAGCCACACTCTGCGAGTACCTGAATCGACGCCGAAGAAACGGTGGACTGAATCGTGGACGGATCGCTGCCGTTGCTCGCTGTCACAATGGCGTAGGTATAGGTTTGCCCAAGTGCCATGCTTGCGAACGCCTCGTAGGGGAAGCTTCCGTTGAATCCCTCGGTCTCGAGCACGACCGGAATTGGGTTATCTGTCGTCCAGACGGCTCCATACTCCGGTGCTGTCAGGGGCACAACAGTTCCATCGGTGTAGCCGTCGAAAGTCACCATGACAAATTCGCCAGGGCAGACGGTCGACGCGGAAAAGGACACGCGCGAGTCAGCGAATGCTGCGGAGGGCGCGAGCGCGCTGGAGGCGACGATTGCCGTTGTTGCGCCGGCGACGGCGAGGGATCGAAGTTTCATGGCTTGAGGGGTTCCTGTCTCTTTGGGGATTCGTGCGCGCGAATATCCATCTCGTGAGGGACGGAGCGCGAGTTACTGAAACTCTAGAACAGAATCAATGCCGATGTCTATCTTGATGACTTTGGCGTTTCTGCTTGTTCACGAACTGCGCCGCGTCCAAAATAATTGAGCCCCCCGCAGACGCGAGGGGCTCAATTAGTTGAAGCTCGTGGGCTAGTTCAGCTTGCTGACGCTGCGCGCCAAGACCTGCCGGCGCACGACGGCGAACGACCCGCCGACCAGCAGCATCCCGAGGGCCACCCAGATTCCCAGGGTTGGGTTGACTCCGGTGTCGGCCAATTGGGTGCGAAGACCACCCGCAGGCCCCCACATGTCATATGTCACCGATTGGGCACTTGGTGTCCAGTCGTCTTCGTAACCGGACAATGCCGAGCCCTCTCCGGAAGCAAACTGACTCGATCCGATGGCGTAGAAGGGCAAGTACACCAGAGTGTATTTTCCGACTTCCAAATTGGCGGCCAGCCAGGGGAACTGGCGGTCGATGATGTTTCCGTTGTAGAGCTCGAGCCCATTGAAGTCGTCTTGACCAGGGACGAGCCACGCGTCGTTCACTGCGTCAATTGCGCTTTCATCCCCATCGTCGTTGCACGAGACAACGCCTGACTCGGGATTGGCCGGATCAAAGGTGCGGTACAAAGCAAGGAACGGGTCAGAGGACGGAAACGTCGGTTCTCCCCAGACGAGGTCTGCGTCGACAGGATTGACCTCGGTGGCCACAAACTCATAGTCACCAGCAACAACGACATCAATCTCGAACGTTTCATAAACGTGAGGTCCGGGGACAACCTCGCAAACCTCGAAACCCCCCAGATAAATGCGGCCGTCACCATCGTCGCCAACGGGGTCACCAATCATTGATTCGCGAATCATCGTCTCGGGAGCGTCGACCTCAAGAGTCATGACCTCCGTCGCAAGGAGCGTCGACGGCGGTTCGTATGCCGGTCCTGCGCTGTAGACATCAATGTCTGGGCCGCCGATGTCGAGGTCCGCAATCTGACGTTCGGTCGACCCGGTCACGACAATCTGGTGTGACGCTGATGTCAAAACTGTGGGCGTCGAAGTTAGTGTCGTCGTCCCGTCTAGAACTGCCGAGTCCTTGTCGTCTTGCTCTGTCGCGTTTTCACCTTCACAGTTCAAGAGTGTGATTACCAAGGTGTCTGTCGGAGCGATGACGTGATTGTCTTCACCGGTTTCGCCGATGTTGCAATCAAGCGTGATGGCCAGGCGCGAGTTCAGCGCGAAAGCCGGGCTCGCGAATCCAATGGGGAGCGTTAGCGCCACCCCAAAAGCAAGAATCGATGCTGTTGTTTTCTTCATGAGTGTTTCTCCAGAAACCTAGTGTTCGTTGAAAAAGAGTATACGACGCGTCGTGAGCGAATCACGACGTGCCCTTGGGCACACTTCTTTTGACGGCCCAGCAGGGCTGATAACCTTGAACCAATCGGACCTGTAAAAACTTCGCTTGTCCGTGACGAAAGGTACATCCCCATGAGCTACATTCGCTCGAAGGCAATGGAAGAGACGGGCTACATCGTTCTCGACTCTTACGACCAGGCCAAAGACCCGCAGGAATGGCTCGACATCGAATATGTCGACTGGAAGTCCTCGGGAGTTACCCGTTTCGCACCGATCACCAGCGCGTTTGGTGAGATGGAGTGCAACGGTTTCTGGAACCACACCCCTCCGCGCACCGACAAAGATGGCGTTTGGGTTCAGGCGAACCTCGACAAAGCGCCAATTCTCGCCAAGCGTGCGCAGGAGCCCGGTGCAAACATCGGTCGCTGCCGCGTCATCGAATTGCAGCCGAACGAGTATTCAGACTCGCTCTACAACCTGCACCAGGACGACAACAACCGCCTCAACCCTGACGGCACCGGCTGGATTGTTCGTTCATTCTTCAACCTCACCGATGACAAAGACTCCATCATGATCTTGCGTGAGGACCGCTTCGACCCATCCACGGAGATTCGTATTCCGTTGCCAGCGGGCACGCAGCTCATCCTCGACACTCAGCGTTTTTGGCACGCGGTGTGGCACAACGGCGACAAGCCGCGTTACTGCCTCATCACATCGTGGGAATCGGGCCCCGAGCTCGACGCCTACATTGCCAAGCACAACGGCAAGGCGCACTTCGACGTCAAGCCCCTTGACCCGGCATTCGCTGCTGAGTCGGAGGCGAAGTTCCTCGCTCGCGTGGAAGCACGTCGTGCGGCGCTCGCTGAAAAGGGCATCGTCGAAGAAGGCGTGAAAGACCCCGAAGCCTAAATCGCTTCAGGTCAGCCAAGACTCGACAAAAGAGGCCATCCCCGAACGGGGGTGGCCTCTTTTCATCTGGGTGCGCACAGTGCACCGGCTGACCTAGGCTCGACACATGACTGAACGCGAACTTCTCGAACTCTGGGGCAAAGCCCGTCTGCACATCATCGTTTCGCAGTTTGCGCCGACGTTCTTGCTGATTGCAACGGCCATCGCCATGGGGATGGGTCTCGGACGAGCGGAGCTTCTCGTTCGTATCGCTGTGTTGGGCATCCTTCTCGCTTCAGGCATTCTCGGTGCACTCGTGCAATACGGGGCAGCTACGCAAGCGCAGGCGATTGCTCGTGACCTCTCCTCGGTCAAGAGCCCCTCGGCCACCACGCTTCAGGTGACGTCATTCGCCGTATGGATGAACGTCGTGCGC
>JBFYOK010000064.1:0-3098 GCA_041303845.1 Microbacteriaceae bacterium
CCTCTGGTCATCGGAATGGACGAAGTGGGTCGCGGTGCAATCGCCGGCCCGGTGTTCGTCGGCGTGTGTGTCGTGACGAATTTGACGACGGATGCGCCAGCGGGCTTGCGCGATTCGAAACTGCTTTCGGCGGCTCGACGCGAGACACTCGCGCCACTCGTGCGCGAGTGGGGTGTCGTCGCGTGTGGGTCTGCGTCGGCAGTCGAGATCGACGAACTCGGCATCAGCGCGTGTCTGGGGCTCGCGGGTAAACGCGCGCTCATCGCCCTGCACGAGCTCGGAGTGCAGGTGGGCGAAGCGGTCGTGGTTCTTGACGGCAGCCACAACTGGTTGACGCCCGCGCTGTCGAGCCCACTGCGCGTCATCACGCGCACGAAAGCCGATCGCGATTGCGCGGTCGTGGCCGGGGCATCCGTCGTGGCCAAAGTCGAACGTGACGCAGTGATGGTCGCGCTGAGCGAAGATCTGCCTGGCTACGGCTGGGAGGGAAACAAGGGCTACGGTTCGGCCGGTCACTTCGAGGCCATCGGTTCACTTGGCGCCACAGACTTTCACCGGCGCACGTGGCTGCATGCAAAATCGCCGGGCTAGAATTGGCTCACAATGGATGACGAAGATTTCGACGATTTCGAGCGCGAAGCCGAACTGGCTCTCTACAAGGAGTATCGCGACGTCGTTGGGCAGTTCAAGTACGTCATCGAGACCGAGCGCCGCTTTTATCTCGCTAACGAGGTCGATCACAAGCGCATTGACACGGCAACGGATTTCTATTTCGAACTCGCGATGACTGACGTGTGGGTCTGGGACATTTACCGCTCCGACCGCTTCGTGAAGACCGTCAAGGTGCTCACCTTCAAGGACATCAACATCGAAGAACTCACCAGCCGCGAATTCGAACTTCCGAAGGAACTCGCGCTCGACGAGTAGCCCTCCACACGGCTAAACCTCGCCGGCTTTTGTCCGGTGGATGCTGAACTCGTCGATCACGCATCGCGCACCCCGCACACTCCTGCGCGGAGGTGGTGCGCGTGGGAAATCAAGAACGCGGGCGACGCGGCGAAAACGAGGCGGTTGCCTTTCTCGTCGGACACAGGTTTGTCATTCTCGATCGAAACTGGCGATGCCGGGCCGGCGAGATAGACATCGTTGCGAAGGATGGCGATGAACTCGTGTTCGTCGAAGTCAAGGCTCGCTCCTCACTCAAGTTCGGACACCCCTTTGAAGCGGTGACGCCCACGAAGCTCGCGCGACTGCGTGTTCTGGCCGGGTTATGGCGAGAAGCTCATCCACTCACCGCCGGAACGTCGCGCATTGACGTGATTTCAGTGCTCCTCGGCGTTGACCCGGGCGCACGACCGTCGCAGGTTGAGCACCTGCGTGGAGTCTTCGCGTGAGCCTGGGGCGAGTTCGCAGCATCTCGTTACTCGGGCTTAACGGAATCCCTGTTGATGTCGAGGCCGATGTCTCGAGCGGGCTGCCTGCGATTCGACTCGTCGGTCTGGCAGATCGCGCAGTCAACGAGGCCATCGACCGAGTTCGCTCGGCGGTGTCAAACAGCGGGCTGACTTTTCCATCGCAACGCGTCACGATCTCGCTCTCGCCCGCCGCCCTGCCCAAGAGCGGCTCGGCGTTTGATCTGCCGATTGCCCTCGCATGCCTCATCGCTGCTGGGCTCGTGCCGGACACCAATCGTGAGGGCACCGTCTTCGTCGGGGAACTTGCGCTCGACGGTCGTCTTCGGCCGACCGCCGGAATCTTGCCGACGGTGCTGGCCGCTCGCCACCTCGGCGCAACGCGGGTGGTCGTGCCACACGCCAATGCTGAAGAGGCCCGCTTGGTGTCAGGAATTGCCGTCGTTGGGGTGAGCTCCCTGCGTGATGCCGCGCTCGCCTGTGGGGCCGACCTCGAGATGTTTGACGTCGAGCCGCTTCGGCACGGTGTTGACCGTGGTCGAGCCAGTGGTTCCGACAGGGCCAGCGGTTCAGGCGGCGCTGGTCTTCCCGAAAGCACCGGTGGTCCCGACCTTGCCGACGTCATCGGGCTCGACTCCGCAATCGACGCACTCATCGTCGCAGCCGTTGGCGGGCACAACATCTTCATGGTCGGCCCGCCCGGTGCGGGCAAGACAATGCTCGCGAGCCGCCTCCCGGGAATCTTGCCTCCGCTGCACGAAGAACATGCACTCGAGGTGGCGACCATCCGCTCATTGGTCGAAGGCTCGCGGCGACAGGTCAGCCTCGCCACCACGCCACCGTTCCTCGCTCCGCATCATTCACTGAGCGCTGCGGGCATGGTCGGCGGTGGTCCGGGAATTGTTCGGCCGGGCGTTGCGGTGCAAGCACATCGCGGAGTGCTCTTTCTCGACGAAGCCCCCGAGTTCGCAACGAACGTGCTCGACAGCCTGCGCCAGCCACTCGAGTCGGGACACCTTGCTTTGCAACGTGCCGCCTTCAGTGTCGATTTCCCGAGCGACTTTCAACTCGTGATGGCTGCGAATCCCTGCCCGTGCGGACAATCGGGCGCGGGCACCGATGTCGCCTGCCGCTGCACGTCGATGCAACGTCGCAGATATCTCTCACGACTATCCGGGCCACTGATGGATCGCGTCGACATTCACCTCACGGTTCCGCGAGCCACGACCGTGATTCGCGACGACCTCACGAAGGTGACGACATCGACGGATGCCCGCACGCGCGTCGTCGCCGCACGCGACCTTGCGCGCTCACGCTGGGGCGGCACCTGCAACGCTCGCGTTCCCGGAACGCAACTTCGCGCCGCACCATTCCGGCTCTCACGCTCGGTGACATCCGTTCTCGATGCGTCACTGCAGAAAGGCGGCATCAGCATGCGCGGATACGACCGAGTTCTTCGCCTGGCCTGGTCGCTCGCTGATCTTGACGGCGCCACTTCGCCAAATGCCGACCACATCGGTCGCGCACTGTTTCTCAGAAAGGGAATTGAACAATGAGCAACTCAACGCTGGAGCGTGCTGTGAAATGCGCCGCCGTGACTGACCTCTACGCAAATGCGAGTGCCGACGTGGTCGCGCGAATGGTGTGGTCGAGCATCGTTGAACCGGGCGACCGCGTGGCGGGAGC
>JBFYOK010000065.1:0-5385 GCA_041303845.1 Microbacteriaceae bacterium
CTTCTAGTCGTTTGGTTTTGACTCCTCGCCAGCTTCATCCGGAAATCACTTCCCCGGTTGCCGGCCTCGAGGCGGAGGGGAATCAAAGCCCAACGGCCGACCGGATACCTCATGGACATTCGACACATTCACACCCCGGTTTCGCTCGAACGCTGCATCGAGTTGTTGGAGCCTGCGCTGTCTGGTCCTTCGGCGGTTTTGGTTGACGCGACGCTCGGCATGGGCGGCCACGCGGAGGCGTTCCTCAATCGCTTTCCCCAACTCCGCCTGATTGGCATTGATCGGGATACCGATGCGCTGCGAATCGCCGGAGAACGCCTTGCCCCCTTCTCGGAACGCATCGATCTAGTGCACGCGGTTTATGACGAAATCGAAGACGTGCTCGACGGTCTGGGCATCACACGGGTCGACGGCTTTCTTTTCGATTTAGGCGTTTCTTCGTTGCAACTCGATCGCGCCGAGCGCGGATTTGCCTACGCGCAGGATGCTCCACTCGACATGCGCATGGACCAGACAAGCGGCCTCACCGCAGCTGACGTCATTGCGTCGTATTCGTCAGACGAATTGGCATCCATTTTCCGTCGCTACGGAGACGAAAAGCTTGCCGGTCGCTATGCGCGAGCTATCGTCGATGCCCGGTCTGAAGAGCCGATCATCACCAGCGGGCAACTTGTTGGCATCTTGCAGAGCGCGACTCCAGCTGCGCTGATGAACACCGGACACCCCGCGAAACGAGTGTTTCAAGCCCTGCGTATCGAAGTCAACGAAGAACTCAGCGTCCTGCATCGCGCAATCCCTCAGGCCCTGCAAGCCACTGTTGTCGGCGGACGCATCGTCGTGATGTCGTATCAGTCGCTTGAAGACCGCATCGTCAAGTCCGAATTTGCCGACGTGACGACAGATCAAACTCCGGCCGGTGTTCCCGTCGGTATCGCGTCGCTGGCGCCAACGTTCCGTCTCCTCACTCGAGGAGCGGAGCTGGCTAGTGACGCCGAAAAAGTCGCAAATCCTCGATCGACCCCTGTGCGGATTCGCGCTGTCGAACGTGTGAGGGATGCCGCATGAGCATGGCTGCACCCATTCGACGTCCGGGGTTTGTTCCTGAGCCTGGCCGAACCGGAGAACTTCGACCCGTGCGACACCTCGCACCGGTTGCGACGCCCGCTCGTCGCGGACGCAACACGACACGCACGGCCGGGGCGCCCGCATCCTCGGCACGCCAGCGACGCCGCCCCAAGGCTTTTTTTGCGTATGTCACGGCGGGAGTGATGTTCGGTGTCATGGTGGCCCAAATGCTGCTGAGCGTCGCGACGGAAAGTGGTGCGTACGAAATTGCTGACTTGCAGACGGCAAACAAGGAGGCCTCACGCACCTATCAACAAATGACTCAAGAAATTGATCGGTTAGCGTCTCCGCAGCACCTTGCGCGCAACGCTGAAGCGCTCGGGATGCTCTCAAACAACACGCCCGCATATCTGCGGCTTTCGGATGGCGCGGTTCTCGGTGCTCCGACGTCCGGTGATGGATTCACGAATCTCGTCGCCAACGACGGTGGCTCCCTCGTGCCGAACTCGCTTCTGGCTGATGTGCCCATCGTTACGTCGCTGCCAACATCAGAGAGCGCAACGGGAACACCATCAACGGGCGCCAATCTCGGCGCGCCAACGCCCGTCGTTCCAACCGGACCCGTAGCGTTGTCAAACGGACTACCTGGCCTGTCGACGCGATAGGTCATGTGCGCTGAAAGGTGAACGTGAGACGCTCGACCCGGCTGAGAGTAACGACGACTCTGCTCGTCGTCGTTGCATTCTTCGCGCTCGTCGTGGTCAAGCTCATTGACATTCAAATTGTGAACGCGGCGGAGTACAAAGCGGCTTCGGCGGGCAAGATGTCGCTCCCGGCCACGGTATTCGCTCCGAGGGGATCGATTACGGATTCCTCGGGAAAAGTGCTCGCCGATGCGGTCATGCGTTATGACATCACCATGTCGCCCCGGAACGCTCGAGATTTTGAGCGGGGGAGCGGGGCATCCATCGTCAAGGTCACCGTTGCCCAGGCCGCCGCTGAAATTGCAGCAATCACCAAGCAGAAGCCAGAGGACATTCTCAAGATTGTTGCCGACGCATTGGCTGAAGACCCCAATTCTGATTTTGCTTATGTCGCGCGAAGTGTTGATGTCGGGGAATTCCGAGCACTCAATGAGCTGGAGATTCCCTGGTTGTATTTTGAACAGGCGCCGAGTCGCACGTATCCGAACGGATCCGTTGCCGGAAACCTGCTCGGTTACGTGGGGTCTGATGGGACACCGCTCGCGGGGCTGGAATTGACCGAAGACTCATGCCTCGCCGGCGTCAACGGAGAAGAGACATACGAGCGCAGTGCGGACGGAGTGCGCATTCCTGGCAGCACGGTTACTGCGGTCAAAGCGAAATCCGGCTCGGATCTTCGACTGACGATTGACTCCGACCTGCAGTGGTACGCCCAGCAAACACTCGCTACCCAAGCTGCGGCTCAGGGCGCAACCTTCGGTATCGCGGTCGTGCTCGAAGTCAAGACGGGCAAGCTGAAGGCCGTGGCCGACTACCCCTCGGTTGACCCCAACAACATTGATGGCACACCGGAAGAATTCCGAGGGTCCTACGCCTTCGCGGCACCTTACGAACCAGGTTCAACGATGAAGGCATTGACCTCGTCGATGTTGGTGGATGCCGGGCTCGCAGACCATTCCTCCCAAGTTGACGCTCCCAGCTTGATGGAGTTCTCGAACGGCGCGCGTGTGAAAGACAGCACGGGACACGCTTCTAACCTCACACTGCAAGGCGTCATCGTCGAATCGAGCAACGTTGGCATGAGCCTGTTCGGAGAGGGTCTCTCTACAGACCAGCGCTATGACTACATGACGAAGTTCGGACTTGGAACGCCAACCGAGGTTGGCTTCCTCGGAGAGTCCTCTGGCATCTTGTACGACCCGGAGTCGTGGGACAACCAGACCTACTACAACATGTTCTTTGGTCAGGGGCTGTCTGCCACAGCGGTGCAGATGGCGGGCGCGTATCAGGCCATCGGAAACGGCGGTGTTCGTCTCCCCGTTCGACTCGTGGAAGATTGCACGAGCGAGGACGGATCCGTTTCAACACCAAATTTGCCGGGGCCACAGCGTGTCGTTTCGGAAGCTGCCGCAGCAGAGACCGTGCAGATGCTCGAGGGTGTTGTGACGGATGGATGGCTTGGGCCCGCATTGTCGATTCCGGGATACCGTGTCGCAGCAAAGACGGGAACCGCGGAAATGTCCGCGGGTGACGGAACGTATTCCTCAAGCTTTATCGTCTCCATCGCCGGGCTCATGCCCGCGGAAGACCCACAGTATGTCGTGCTGGTGACGTTGGCCAACCCGGCAGCGAACAGCACGTCCGCGGTCGCCCCGGTTATTCATGACCTCATGGAGCAAGTAATCAAGCAGTACCGAGTTGAACCATCTACATCCGGTTCACCGTACTGGCCGGTGACCTACTAGCTCGCAACGCTAGTCTTGAGCACGCACCGTAGGAGAGCCGAAAGGACCGGGACGAAGCAATGGCGTCACTCAGGCCTTCGGCGTCTTCCGGACTCATGGTGTCGGACATCGTGTCGACGTGGGGTTTGAACCGCATGGGCGCCAAACGGGATGTTCTCATCACCGGGCTCGAGCTGTCGAGTCGCGACGTTCGCTCGGGAGATCTTTTCGCGGCGCTCCCTGGTGCACACCATCACGGTGCGAACTATGCCAGCGAGGCCCTGGCTAACGGCGCAGTCGCCATTCTCACGGACCCAGCGGGTGCTCACATTCTGAGCGAGGCCGATGCCCCAATTCTGGTCGCCGATTCACCCCGCAATCTTCTCGGCTCCGTGGCCTCTGCAATCTATGACTCCGACGATAAAGCCCGCATCACGTTTGGCGTCACGGGCACCAACGGAAAAACGAGCATTGTCTATTGTCTGTCGGCAATCCTTGAATCACTTGGGTTGACAACGGCCCTCAGCACTACTGCGCAACGACGTATTGGCGAGCGGGAAATCACGAGTGCTCTCACCACGCCGGAAGCGCCCGAATTGCACGCGTTCATGGCGCTTGCCAAAGAGTCCGGCGCGCGCGCCTTGGCCTTAGAGGTATCGGCTCAAGCAATGACTCGACAGCGTGTTTCCGGAGTGAAATTTGATGTCGTTGGATTCGCAAATCTCAGTCATGATCACCTCGATGACTACGCATCGTTTGACGACTATTTTTCAGCCAAAAGAGCGTTGTTTAGCTCGAGCATTGCAGCACGGGGAGTTGTGTGTGTGGACGACGAGTGGGGTGTTGCGCTTGCAAAGACTGCTGACATTCCCATAACGACGATTTCTGCTCGTGCCGACACCACTGCCGACTGGCACGTTGAAATTTTGGCTGAGTCGATAGAGCGCACAGCATTCCGCGTCTATTCCCACGAGCACAGCTTGGAATCAAGCGTTCCCGTGCTGGGTGACTTCATGGCACTCAACGCAGCGCTGGCTTTGGTGATGGTCGTTGAGTCCGGTCACTCGGTGTCAGAACTGACGGCAGCGGTCGGAGGAGATCGCGGGATTCCGGTCTATATTCCGGGCCGCCTTGAAGTGGTTTCTGGTCCGGTTGGACCCGTCTTCGTCGTTGACTATGGGCACACGCCAGAGGCGTTTCGGGCGAGTCTGGAGGCTTTGCGTCGTGTCACGCCCGGCAAGGTCGTCATGATTTTTGGTGCAGATGGTGATCGTGACGTGTTGAAGCGCCCTGAACTCGGAGCAATCGCTGCGCGTCTTGCCGACACCGTCATTGTGACCGATTACCATCCTCGATCCGAGGACCCATCCGCCATTCGATCGGCGTTGATGGCCGGCGCGCACGGGGCGCGTCCCGAAGGTGACATCCGAGAAGAGCCGGATCCTGGTTCTGCTGTGCGTCTCGCAATCTCGATTGCGCACTCGGGCGACGTCATCTTTTATGCCGGACCCGGCCACGAGAGTTACCGTGAACAAGCCGGCATGAAGATCCCCTACAACGCGCGTGACGATGTTCGAACGGCCCTCACGGAAGCCGGTTATCCAACGAAGGACGTGCTGTGATCCCGCTCTCGCTCAAAGAAATCTCGTCGGCTATGCACGGACACCTTGTTTTGCCTGCCGGTCTCACCGACGCGCTTGTCATCTCGGGTCTCTCAGATACGGACTCACGGTTGATTGAGCCTGGCGACATATTCTTTGCAAAGCCCGGCGAAGAAACTGACGGGCACCTTTTCGTGCCGCAGGCCGTCGAACGAGGTGCTGCGCTCATCGTGGTCGACCACGAAGTTGAATCCAGCGCGCCCCAAATTGTCGTCAAGGACACGGTCGAAG
>JBFYOK010000066.1:0-2618 GCA_041303845.1 Microbacteriaceae bacterium
TCACCAGAGTGTCAAAGTCGCGCTCGACAAGCGCCGCAAGTCTCAACAAGACGTCTTCGCGGTAGTCCGGGTCTTGCTCACTCCAACGCCCGTCGTCCATCGCTGCGCGAGCGTTGCGCACTGCCCGCGCAACATGGTCGCTGCTTGAAATCGGCACGTTCGCAAGTGTCCGACCGGTCCCCGGGTCTAGAACCGGGTAGGCGATTTCCCCGCTGGTGGCGATGTCGTGGGTAGAGAATTTTCCGCGAGATACATCGTTGAGCCACGACGCAAGTGTCGGTGAAAGTAGTGGCAGGGCATCCGAAATTGTCATGCTCAGCTCCAGGCGACGTTGATGTACTTGGTTTCGAGAAACTCCAGCATTCCGTGGCGTCCGCCCTCGCGACCTAGGCCGCTCTGCTTGACGCCACCGAACGGCGCGGCCGGGTCAGAGAAGATTCCAGTGTTGACGCCGACCATTCCCACCTCGAGCGCTTCAGCAATGCGCATCGCGCGGCCGAGATCACCAGAGTGCACGTAAGACCCGAGGCCCACATCCACGGCATTCGCCAGCAAGACGGCTTCGTCGTCGGACGAGAATTCGACGATGGGCGCCACGGGTCCGAAGATTTCTTCTTGCAAGATCGCCGCATCGGGTGACACATTGTCGAGCACGGTCGGCTGATAGTAGTAGCCCGCGTCGTCGCCACGGTCGCCGCCGGTGACGACCCTCGCGCCGTGTGAACGGGCTGCCGCGACTAAGTCTTCGATGCCCTGGAGCGCGGGTTGACTAGCGAGCGGGCCAACCTGGGTGCTGGCATCCATGCCGTCACCGAGTCGCAGTTCGGACATCTTTTGTGCGAACTTCGCGCTGAACTCTTCTCTAACGCGGCGATGAACCAAGAAACGGTTCGCAGCGGTGCAGGCTTCCGCGTTGTGTCGCATTTTGGCAATCATTGCTGAGTCGACGGCGAGATCAATGTCGGCGTCCTCACAAACGATGAAGGGCGCGTTACCTCCGAGTTCCATCGAACAACGCAAAACGCGGTCGACCGCTTGGCGCATGAGGAGTTGCCCCACTCGTGTCGACCCGGTGAATGACACAGTTTGCACGGGACTGTTCTTGAGCAGTGCGGCCACGACTTCGCGATCGGAGGTGGGGATGATGTTCACAACGCCATCGGGAACGCCGGCCTGCGCGAGAAGGTCGCACAGATACAGCGCGGTCAGCGCCGTGTTGCCGGCCGGCTTGATGATGACCGTGCAGCCCGCCGCGAGGGCAGGAGCGACCTTGCGCGTAATCATGGCCGCCGGTAGGTTCCAGGGTGCTATCAACAGAGCCACACCGATGGGTTCGGACGTCTCGATGATACGTCGACCCGTTACAGGTGCCGTCGATATGTGCCCGGGGATGCGCACCGCTTCTTCGGCGAACCAACGAAAAAACTCCGCCGCGTAGTGCACCTCTGCGATTGCCTCGGAGCGGGGCTTGCCATTCTCGAGTACAATGAGGTCGGCGATGTCGTCAATCTTCGCAATCATTAGCTCAAACGCCGCCCGCAGAATCTCGGCCCGTGCTCGAGGTGCCAGTTTGCGCCACGACACGAGCGCCTGCGCGGCAACGTCCGCCGCCCGCAGACCGTCGGCGACACTCGCGCTCGCCACGTGTCCCAGTGTTTGCTTGTTGGCCGGATTCTCGACGCTGAAGGTGCCTTTGTCGCTCCCGTCAACCCACGATCCTCCAATGAATAGCTTCGAGGGAACAGAGGCAATATCGATTGTCATGACTTCTCCAGGGGTGGGATCACATTGTTGGCGGCTAAAAACTCGGATATCTCTGCGCTGTTGTCCACCGGGATGTCGGTGCCATTGATCCAGTTCGACTCGTTCGACGCGAGGAACATCACGACGCTGGCTATCTCGTCGGGACGACCGTTGCGACCACCTGCCCGCTTGGTAAGCGGGTCGAGCTCTTCGTGACCCATCGCTTCGTAGAAGTCCGCGAGAAGCGGCGTTTCGATTGGACCTGGGCTAACGCTGTTGACGCGAAAGCGACCGAGGTATTCCTGAGCCACAACCGCACTCCACACGAGCACGGCCTCCTTGCTCCGGGCGTAAGCGGTGTACCCATCGGTAATCAGTTGCGCGCACACTGCCTCAATTTCGGCGTCGCTGCGGGCTGACATGATCGCGGCGACCTCGGTGAGATGGTCTCGCCAGTACCACGATGACGTCGATGCAATGTTGATGACAGAGCCACCGGATGCGATGCGCTCGGCAACCGCTTCTGTGAGGTGCCGCAGACCGTAGAAGTTGACCTTCATGACCGTCGGAATTGGAGCAAGCCCCGAGATCCCGGCAGCGTTGATGAAAACATCGAGTTGATCCGGAAGCGCACCCACGGCGCTGTCAATTGCCGCAAAGTCGGAAAGGTCACACTGCACGAAGTCGTGTGAACCGGGCGGCTGATTGCGGTCGAGTATGACGACGTTGGCACCTTGATTCGTGAATTGCTCAACGATTTTGGCGCCAATTCCCGACGACCCGCCGGTTACTGCGATGACTCGTGACATAGGAAAGCCTTTCGGAGAAGTAGCCAGCGCCACAAGAAACGAGCGCCGTCGGAAACTAGATGTGAA
>JBFYOK010000067.1:0-3374 GCA_041303845.1 Microbacteriaceae bacterium
TGAGGAACTCGCACGTGCCCGCGCCCTGGTAGCCGACCTCTTTGAGAATCGCTTTCGAGGAGCTGTAGAGCATGTCGAGTTGGGCATCCGTCAAGAACGGAGCTGGAGCCTCTTCGACGAGCTTCTGGTGGCGACGCTGCAGAGAGCAGTCACGGGTCGACACGACAACGACGTTGCCGTGCGCGTCGGCGAGACACTGAGTCTCGACGTGACGGGGCTGGTCCAGGTACTTCTCAACGAAACACTCACCACGACCGAAGGCCGCAATTGCCTCGCGCGTGGCTGACTCAAACTGGTCGGCGACTTCGCCGCGTGTGCGAGCGACCTTCAAACCACGGCCACCGCCACCGAACGCCGCTTTGATGGCGACCGGAAGTCCCACTTTGTCGACAAATTCGAGAACTTCGGCTGCGTCAGAAACGGGGTTCAGGGTTCCCGGCGCGAGCGGGGCACCGACTTTTTCAGCTACGTGACGGGCCGAAACCTTGTCGCCCAAACGCTCGATTGCTTCGGGTGATGGGCCAATCCACACGATGCCGGCATCGATCACGGCACGCGCAAAGTCCGCGTTCTCCGCGAGAAATCCGTAGCCGGGGTGAACGGCGTCCGCGCCGCAGCGACGTGCGACGGCGAGAATCTTGTCGATGACGAGGTAGGTCTCCGCGCTGGTTGTGCCATTGAGGGCGTATGCCTCGTCAGCGAGCTTGGCGTGCAGGGAGTCACGGTCTTGGTCGGCGTAAACGGCGACCGAGCTGATCCCGTAATCACGAGCTGCACGAATAACGCGAACGGCGATTTCGCCACGGTTTGCGATGAGGACCTTAGTGATGCGAGGCATGCATGTCAGCCTAGCGAGGGATACGCAACCGGTGTGGTTTGAGGATTAGGGCCGGTTCCAGAGGTTGGGCCAGAAAACGCCTAACTTATTCGCGAGTCGCCTCACGGTCGGCAGACTGACACCGATGACGGTCGAGGGATCGCCCTCAATGCGCTCAATGAACGGCCCACCGAGTGAATCAATGGTGAAGGCACCGGCAACCTTGAGCGGTTCGCCCGAGTCGATGTAGGCGTCGAGTTCGGCATCCGAAATGTCGGATGCAAACGTCACGCCTGCAACAGCCACCTCACCCACAGCGTTCACTACTGTGCCATCGGCCACGTGAATCAGCCAGTGCCCGCTATAGAGCTCGCCGGTGCGTCCACGTTGCGTCAGCCAGCGTTCACGAGCGATGTGCGGTTCGTGCGGTTTTCCGTAGGTGACCCCGTCAAGCACGAACGCGGAATCGCCACCGAGAACCATGCCGGTCATGCCAGGCGCAATCACGGCCTCCGCCTTTGCGCGCGCGAGAAGAAGAACCATTTCGGCAGGTTCGAGCACATGACCACGGTCGAGCTCGGCAGACGCCACGACTGCGTCTTCGTCAACATCACTCGGAACAACGATGGGCTCGATTCCGGCGGCCCGCAACGTGGCGAGACGGGCTGGAGATGTCGATGCCAGGTAGAGCTTCATGGGCTGTACTGTCCGTTCGGTCGTGACATGTCGTGAGTGTGGGATGCTCGAACCTATGAGCCAGAGACCGCGCAACCGCCGACCCATCGTGACGAAGACGGCCGGGTTTATCGGAACCGAGGTCGACCTCGACATTACCAACGTCGCTCACGGTGGAGTTTTTGTTGCGCGCCACGAAGGACGAGTGATTTTCGTTGCGGATGCAATTCCCGGTGAGACCGTGCGAGCACGCATCACCGATGATTCTCAGAAAAGTTTTTGGCGTGCGGACACGGTCGCGGTTCTCACTGCGTCAGAGCATCGACGCGACCACGTTTGGCCAGAGGCGAGTGTGGATCGGGATCCTGCGGAACGACCGGGCGGCGCCGACTTCGGGCACATTGACCTCGAGCATCAACGCGAGCTCAAGGCGTTCGTACTGACCGATTCCCTCTCACGCATGGCAAAAGTAGATTCGACAGTGGCCGTGCAATCGGCTCCCGGAGACGACGAGACAAACGGACTGGGCTATCGAACACGCGAGTTCTTGCACGTTGACGACGAGGGTCGCGTTGGGCCATTCGCGAGCCGCAGCCATCGCGTTGTCACGGTCGCCAGTCTTCCGCTGGCCACCCGCCGGATTCAGGAATCCGCTCCACTCGGAGCGTCCCTCAAGGGAGTGCAGGGTGTTTCGTTCGCCGACACGGACAGCGGAATCGTTGCCATGGAGACGCGTCCGGGCGATACTTCCAAGGCGCCCGTGATTGTGCAACGGGTGGGTGAACGAGAGTTTCGACTTCGCGCATCCGGATTCTGGCAGGTGCACCGTCGTGCCGCCAAGGTGCTGACGGAGGCGATAACACGCGCCATAGACGACCAGGCTTTTGATCCGCGTGCGGCGAATCTCGACCTTTATGGTGGTGTCGGACTGCTCGCCGCTGCCGTCGGTGACGCCTTCGGCTCAACCACTCGAATCACGAGCGTTGAGCTCGATGAAGAGGCCACCGAGTTCGCAGCAGACAACCTGGCTGATTGGGTCGGCGCGCGTGCCGTCACCGCCCGGGTTGATCACTTTCTCAACGACCTCGTTGCCACGGCGTCGGCCACGGATCGCTCGAGACTGAACGCAGCCACAATCGTTCTTGACCCGCCACGGTCGGGTGCAGGCCGATCGGTTGTCGATGCGTTGGGTGAACTCGCACCCACCCAAATTGTCTATGTCGCTTGTGATCCGGTGGCGTTGTCGCGGGATGCGCAACTACTCGCCACGCACGGCTACGAGTTAGCCCATCTCGAGGCGCATGACTTGTTCCCGCACACGCACCACGTCGAGGCCATCGCGCGCTTCGTGCGCGGCTAGAGGTTCTCGTCGGCCCACACGACAATCGCGTCGTAGTGGTACTTGCCGAGTCCGGGAGCGACGGCCTCGTAGGTGTCGCGATATTCCGACGGCAAGATGTAGCTCATCGCGAGGCTCTTGTACGCCTCGCGCGTTGGCTTCCAGAATTGAAGACAGAAGTCGTAGTGCTGCTTGATCAGTTGCTGGACTCGGTCGGACGAAGGCGGCAGTTCTTCGGTCATCGCGTCCGCCATTGCGGTCGTTATCGCACCGAATGCTTCGGTAAACGACTTGTTCTGCGCTTCCGTGTAGTCGTTTGTGAAGCGACCCGAGTGAATGCCAAGGGGATTAGACACACTTAGCCCGTGAAGTCGTCTTCAAAACTCCGTGTGAGCCACACATTCTCACGAATGCTTCGACGACGTTTGTCCCACATCGAGCTGTTGACGTCGGACAACCCGTGCTCGAGGGCTGACTCTTCATCGACGAGTTTGTCCAGCGCAACAATCACCGCCGCCTTCTGCTCCGGGGTGACACCTCGAG
>JBFYOK010000068.1:0-3715 GCA_041303845.1 Microbacteriaceae bacterium
CATCGGGGACGTTGTCTTACACAGAGGCGGCGAGCGCGAGCGGTGAATTCGTCGAACTTGCAGGCGTCGAGGTGCACCTCGAAACACGAGAGTATTCCGGTGATTGCGCATGCACGTTTCCGCTCATTGTGCTGATGCACGGTTTCGGTGCGAGCACCTTCTCGTGGCGCGACGTGATGGACCCGCTGAGCGCATCCGGTGCCGTGATTGCCTATGACCGCCCCGGATTTGGGTTTAGCGAGCGTCCGACGACGTGGACCGGCGAAAATCCTTACGGTTTTGCGGGCAACTTTGCGATTCTGGATGATCTGATTGCACGCTACGGCGAAAATCGGCGCGTCGTGCTCGTCGGTCACTCGGCCGGAGGTCAGCTCGCTGCTGAGTATGTGCGGTTGAACCCCAAGAAAGTGCAGCGTCTGGTGCTTGCCGACCCGGCCATTCTCACCACGGGAGGCATTCCCGAGTGGGTGGCGCCGATCTTGAGCATCCCGCAGATTGACGCTCTGGGCCCCGCGTTGGTGGCGGGCATCGCGTCGTCGGGTAACGACCTGTTGCGCGAAAGCTACTTCGACCAGTCCGACCTAACGCAGGCCGTCTACGACGGCTATCAAGCACCGCTCCAGGTAGCTGGCTGGGAGAGAGGCTTTTGGGAGTTCACCAAAGCGCCACGGTCGAATGGGCTTGCCGACAATCTGTCAACGCTCAACGCGCCGACGCTGCTCATCACGGGATCCAACGACACGGTCGTGCCCACCGCCGACACCGAAGCTTTGGCCACGCTATTGCCCAATGCGACCCTCGTTGTCATCGCGAATTCGGCTCACCTGCCGCAAGAAGAAGACCCTCAGGCGTTTGCTGTTGCCGTGAACGAGTGGCTCGCTGCGCTGAATTAGGCGTGGTTCTCGGTAGCGGAGACCTCGGCCTCGCGCACCTCGGGATCGTCGTCGAGGTCGGCGTTCTGAAACTCGCGCGTGCGCGGAAGTTCTAAGTGCAGGTCGGTGCCGATGCAAATCTGAAGTTCGCCCTGGTTGAGCGTGTAGTCGAGCACGTGTCCCCCGCTCGCGCGATCGGCGGCGATGAAGTGCGCGTGATCTCCGGCGATGCCGATGCCCTGTTGATAGACCGGCGTCAAGAACCCGACGATGTCACCGGCGAGCTGGTCGAAAATCTGAACCGGCTCGCCCTTTGTCACCTCGACGAGACGCCGATACGGCTTTGCCTGCTTCGCCACAGTGCGCGTGCGCACAAATTCGAAGTCTCCGGTCAACCAAAACGCATAGAGGTAGTTGTCTGACGGTGTCGCCTCGTCGAGCATCGCGGCAATCTCAGCGCGAGTGTGTGGCGTGTTCAGCGGAATGGTGAGGTGCGCCTCGAAGCGAGTTGCCACCGCGAACGGGGTGTATTCAGTGCCGGATGCGCGCTCCACCGTTCCGTCGCTCGAGAGTCGGTAGCACGTACCGTCGAGAATGAGCATCTCGCCGTCGAGCGCGTTGAACGTGCCGACGCCGAAGTCGCCGCGAGTGAGCAGGTGCTCAACGGAGCAATCCCCGTCGTACACCCCGTCGAGCAGGGCGGTCATGAGACCGGTCTGGAAAACCTCGTGGCGAGGGCTCATCGCTGAGCGGGCACTGCCTTTCTCTGTCGGCACCTACAGCGCCTTGAGGATGTCTTCGACGCGATCCTTTGCGTCACCGAACAGCATGCTGGCGTTCTCACGATAAAACAGTGGATTGGCGACACCGGCGTAGCCTGAACTCATCGACCGCTTGAACACGATGACGTTCTCGGCCTCCCACACGCGCAGCACGGGCATGCCTGCAATCGGACTCGTCGGATCTTCGGCGGCAGCCGGGTTGACCGTGTCGTTTGCACCGATAACCAAGACAACGGATGTGTCGCCGAAGTCATCGTTGACCTCATCCATTTCGAGCACGATGTCGTAGGGCACCTTAGCTTCAGCGAGCAACACGTTCATGTGTCCGGGCAGACGACCGGCGACGGGGTGGATGCCGAATCGCACGTTCACGCCCTTCTCGCGCAACTGGGCTGCGAGTTCAGCAACCGGGTATTGCGCCTGGGCGACGGCCATGCCGTATCCCGGAGTGATGATGACGGACTGCGCAGCAGAGAGCATTTCTGCAACCTGCGCTGCGTCAATTTCGGTTATCTCACCCGTCTCTTCTTCACCAGCAGCTGCCGGCTTTTCGATGCCGAAACCACCGGCAATCACCGAGATGAACGAGCGGTTCATCGCGCGACACATGATGTACGACAGGTAGGCGCCGGATGATCCGACCAGCGCACCGGTCACGATGAGCAGGTCGTTGCTGAGCAAGAAGCCCGCGGCTGCGGCCGCCCATCCGGAATAGCTATTCAGCATCGAGACAACGACCGGCATGTCGCCACCGCCGATTGACGCCACGAGGTGCCAGCCGAGCAGAAGCGCAAGTGCCGTGACGGCAATGAGCAACGGTAATTCCGGCGTGATGACGTACCACACGGTGAGCGCGACAAACGCGACGAGTGCGCCGATGTTGAGGGCGTTCTTGCCGGGCAACATCAGCGGTCGCGACGAGATGCGAGCCGAGAGCTTCAGGTAGGCAACGATGGACCCGGTGAACGTCACCGCGCCAATGAAGACACCGATGAACACTTCGGCGTGGTGGATGCCCTTGAGATTCTCCGGGACATCACCAGAGTCGAGTGCGCCGTTCCATCCGACGAGAACCGCAGCGAGACCGACGAAGCTGTGCAGCAGAGCGATGAGCTCGGGCATGCCCGTCATGGCGACGACACGTGCGCGCCACAATCCGATGCCCGCACCAATCAGCAGTGCGACGACGAGAATGACGAGGCCGGTCATGCCACTTGCGGTGCCGAAGCCGTTGACCACCATTTGCGCAATGGTCGCGGCAAGTGCCAGAACCATGCCGAGGATTCCGAAGACGAGCCCCGAGCGCGATGTCTCGTGCTTGCTCAATCCTGCGAGGCTCAGAATGAACATGAGAGCCGCGACAATGTAGGCCGCCGTTGTAAACATGTCGATGGTCATCGGTCGCTACCCTTCGTGAACATCTTGAGCATTCGACGAGTCACGGCGAAGCCTCCGAAAATGTTGATGGATGCGAGCAGCACACCCACACCGGCAAGCACCTGCACCGTCAAGCTCGACGATGTGAGCTGCGCGATGGCGCCGACGATCACGATGCCCGAGATGGCGTTCGTCACACTCATCAGAGGCGTGTGAAGCGCGTGGTGAACCTTGCCGATGACGTAGAAGCCCACGACGATCGACAGCATGAGTACGAGGAAGTGCTGCGGGATGGGCGCCGGGGCAAATGCCGTCACTGCGAGAACAGCGAGAAGCCCAACAAAAATGAGCGAGCCTCGCGCTGCGCGGGACATCACCTTCGCCTGCTTGGGTTCTGCCGGCGTCGCTGCGGGCGCGGCGGCCGGAGCTGCGGAAACCTGCACGGGTGGCGGTGGCCACGTCACGTCTCCAGACCGAACAACCGTCACCGCGCGCTGCACGACATCGTCGAAGTCGAGGGTGAGTTGGCCATCCTTCTCAGGGGTCAACAGCTTCAGCAGGTTGACCATGTTCGTGCCGAAGAGCTGTGAGGCTTGCTGCGGCAGGCGACCAGGCAGGTCGGTGTAACCGAGGATGGTGACACCATTCTTCGTGACCACCTTTTGACCCGCGACCGAGCCGGCA
>JBFYOK010000069.1:0-3550 GCA_041303845.1 Microbacteriaceae bacterium
CCCCACCTATAGCGTCTCGAGTGGCGCACTTCCACCGGGCGTTTCGATCAATGCTCGATCTGGTGCACTTTCGGGTGCTCTCAGTGCTCCCGGCACATTCACCTTTTCTGTTGGTGCTACAAACGCTGCCGGCACCGCCGTTTCCTCACCGGTAAGAGTCACCGTCGAGGTCCTCAGCGAACCAGTCACAGACTTGGCGATTGCTGTTCCGGTGGGGGAGAAGGCATTCGGGGCACCGGTCGAAATCAAGTCGTCCGGTCTCGCACCGGCCGTTGACTACACCGTGACTGTTAGATCAACACCACAGGTGGTCGATAACGGCAAGACAACAGCAACGGGCGAAGTGACGTCAGACTTTGAGATCCCGTCGAACCTGGAGCCCGGATGGCACTCCATCACACTCGCGTCGACCGCGCCCGATGGTTCGCTTGTTGAAGAGAAACTGTGGTTCGAGATTACGGACACCGGCATTCTCGAGACGGTTAGCAAGAATGAGCCGACCGCCTCGGAGAAGGCGGCCGCGCTCAACGATGACGACGCCTTTTATGAAGCAGCAGGAATTGACCCAGCTGCCGAAGTAGCGCCGGCCGAAGTGGCGAGCACCGTGGCGTCGGTGTCGAGTGTTGTTGCGTCGGTAGCCCTCGTTTCTGCTGCAGCGGCTGCGGCCGCAGCGGCGGCGGGAGCCGCTGGAGCGGCGGGTGCGGCAGGTGCCGCCGGTTCTGCAGGCTCGGCGGGCTCCGCAGGTGGTGCATCCGGCGGTGGTGGTGGCTCCGCTAGCGCGCGTACCTCCGCTGGTGGTGGAACGAATAGTCCGTCCGGTGGCTCGAGCAGTTCGGGTGGTTCCGGTGGCTCGGGCGGTTCATCCGGCGGTGGCAAAGATGGTGGAGACGGCGGTGATGATTCTGCCGACTACGGATCAATGGAAGCCGATCACGACGACTTCGAGGATTCGGGCCTCGCGTGGGGCGACCGCCTGGCGTGGTGGGGTAACCCGTTCATGCGCGGTCTCGACCGCGTCACATTCGCGCTGACTGAGTCGACGTCGAAGCTTTCTCCAGTGCTTTCGCGCATCATCAACGATGGGTCGTACCTGCGTTCGATGCTCGGCGGGCTCATGATTTTCGTCTACGTCGCCGCGGCCGTTCTGGGCGCTCTCTCGGTCAATCCGAACGCAGAAAACATGGCAGCGGCCGGTAGCGTAGCGGCGTTGTCGGTCATTCTCGTGCTCGGCACACTCGACGCGTTCGCCGGACTCATCGGTATCGTCACGTTTACCGTCGTCTCGGTGTCGATGTATGGAATTCAGACAGTCGGCGACGTGCGCTACCTCGTCGCGATGTTCATCGCAGGATTCGCCCCAATCATCTTGGCGACGACCTTCCGCAAGATCCGACGCCCGAAAATCGATTCCTTTACGACATTCCTTGACCGCATCATCGACGTGTTCATGATTGCATTCGTCGCGTCACTCGCCACACTCTCCGTCGTGGGCGGCATCTCCGCCTTTGCCGGGGCGACGGTTCCGCTGGCAGACGCTGCCAAGGGTCTCGTGTTCGTGATTACCGGTGTCGCGCTGATCCGCATCTTCCTCGAAGAGCTTGCCGCGCGCTACTTCACCGATCGCCTCGACGCCATCAACCCAACAGAGGTGCCCGGCCCCGGTCTCGTTCAGCAGTGGTTGTCGTTGTTCTTCAAGTACGCCGTGCTCGTGCTCATGATCGGTGACATGGTTGGTTGGGGCTGGTGGCTCTGGACGGGCGCATTCATCCTCTTCTTCCCAGGCGTGCTCGCGCTGCTGCTGCCGAACCTGCCCAAGTCGCGCATCCTGACCCAGATCATTCCAGGTGGGCTTGCGGCCTTGCTCATGGCCACCCTGCTCACGGGCTGGTCGGGGGATGCGGTTTCCGCCTGGTACGCCAACACCGACCTCTACGGTCCGATGTCGTTCCTGCTCGTGCCACTGCCGGTCATTGCGGTTGCCATTGTTGGCATGTTCGCCGCCGGTGGCGACAAGTGGTACATGACGCGCTACCTCAAGTGGATTTACTACGTCGGCGGAATCGTCGTCTTCACGGCAACCGTGATCGTGACCGACTTCTTCGGTCAGGTCTTCGGGCAATAAGCGCAGCGAAACCGGGCAGGCCGAGGGGCTTCAAACACGATGCCTCTAGTATCGAACTGAGCGGATGAGCCGCCAATGAGGAGGCTGGAATGTACGTAGCACGATGGAACGGTGCTGTCATAGCCCAGTCCGACGAGACGGTCGAAGTTGAGGGAAACCAGTACTTCCCCATGGAGAGCGTCGCGGCCGAGTACCTCGTTGATTCGGCAACGACGTCGACGTGCCCCTGGAAGGGCCTTGCGAACTACTATTCGCTGAATGTCAACGGCAACGTGAACACTGACGCAGTGTGGGTGTACCGCACACCGAAGGATGCCGCCAAGGAAATCGCGAATCACGTCGCGTTTTGGCGTGGTGTCGAGGTCAGCGCAAGCTGATCCATGTGAGGCACTCACAATGATTCGCTTCGACCATGTGTCGAAACGCTACGGCGACTTCGTCGCCCTCGACGATGTCTCGCTGACCATCCCTTCGGCACAAATCACCGTTCTCATGGGCCTTTCGGGTTCGGGCAAGACGACCATCCTTCGAACCGTAAACAAGATGGTCGTGCCGTCGACCGGCACCGTGAGTATCGACGACGTCAACGTGGCAGAACTCGACGCAATCAAGCTTCGACGATCTATCGGATACGTCATGCAAGACGTCGGGCTGCTTCCCCACAAGACGGCGTTGGAAAACGTCACGCTGATTGCTCGAATCTCGGGGCAATCCGTGGAACAGGCCCGTCACAGCGCAGCCACCATGCTCGAGATGGTCGGCATCACCTCACAGATGTTTGAGCGCTTTCCTGCGCAACTCTCTGGCGGACAACAGCAGCGCGTTGGTGTCGCTCGGGCTCTCGCCACAAAACCCAACATTCTGTTGATGGATGAACCGTTTGGCGCTGTCGACCCCATCGTTCGCGAAGAGTTGCAAGCCGAACTGTGCCGGATTCAACGCGAACTGAGCCTGACGATCATGTTTGTGACGCACGACCGGTATGAGGCGCTCGCCATCGCTGATCAGCTCGTCGTGCTTTCAGACCGTGGTCACATCGAGCAACAGGGGACCCCGCAGGAGCTCGCGAAACGTCCGGCGAATGAATTCGTCGCAAAGTTGCTCGGCGTCACATGACCTGGGTGGTCTCCAATTGGAGTTTCATTGTCGGGTTGACACTGACGCACCTCGCGGTCTCCGTCGTCCCGATTGTGTTGGGTGCGATTCTCGGCGTTGTGCTCGCACGCATCATCCCCAACCGCTTTGCGGGTGCGACCCGCGGCATCTTGGGTTCCATTTACGCGATTCCTTCACTCGCCCTCTTTGTCACGCTTCCCGTCATCCTCGGAACGAGTTTCATCGGGCCAACGAACGTGGTCATCGCGCTGACCATCTATGTCGTGGCATCGTTCTACTTCTCGGCACGGGATGCCTTCGCTCAAGTGCCGC
>JBFYOK010000070.1:0-3478 GCA_041303845.1 Microbacteriaceae bacterium
GGATAGAGCAGGAGCCTTCTAATCTCTTGGTCGCAGGTTCGAGTCCTGCCGAGGGCACCAAGCGCCAACGAAAATGAGCACGCTGATGACTTCTGTACTTCCCAAGAACCCAAAGGAATACGCGGGCTACCGAGCCGTGCGCGTCATCACGTTCGTGTTCATCCTCGTCGTTGTCGCGAGAAGCGCCATTCACATCTTCTCGCCTGACGGTGGCGCTGGTTCTATAGCCGGAATCGACACGAGCGTCGCCGGAGGAAGAAACATCATTGCGATTTTTCATCAGTGGGGGGCGATTCAGCTTCTTCTCGCAGGGCTCATGCTGGTGCTGTTCTTCGCTTACGCCGGCCTGACACCCCTGATCATCATGTTCTTGTCATTGGATGCACCGATGAGGGCCCTGGCTGGCCAGATGGGTGCCGTCGAAAGTACGCGCACTCCCCCGGGCGAGGCGCTGAACTGGCCGACTTTTGCTCTTCTCGTCGTTCTCTTTGCCTTCTCTTTGCTGACGAAGAAGCCTCGGACTAAATCGCACGCGTGACAGAGGTCGAGCGTGACCTCGAAGAGTTTGCGTTAATGTCGCTGGCTGATTTCCTTACTTTGGCGGAGGCGGCGACTCCGGATCATTGAGTCCGATATTCGCGCCACCTTGTTCCATTGACATGAGGAACATGTCTATTGGCTTTGCTGCCGACGAGGATGCCTCCAACGGCGATTGAAGCATGAGAACGGCCACAACGAGCGAAGTTGTCACCGCAACCGTTGCGCCACCGTAGAGATAGGTGAACCATCTCACCCGGCCTGCCGGAAACAGACCTATGCCGACCAAGACGAAAATGGCCGACACGAGCAACAAAACATTGATGCTGACCGGCAGGTTGGGCACGCTAATCATGAGACGGTCTTTGCGGGAATCCTTAACGTTTTCCATGTGTGCATACAAATTGTCGACTTGGTGAGCCGTCAAGCCGGGCTTCTCGGCCACGGCCGTAATGCTCTTCTCAATGACAGCGAGCAGTTTCTGCGATTCAATATTCGGTCCGACGACTCCTGCTGTTCCGATTTCGGTTTCGCGAACTAGGGTCGCGTAATCGGCAAGGGACTGCGCAATTTCCTTCGAAGATTCTGACGGTATTCCGCCGAGGTCCTCCGCGAGCGACGTGACGGAAGAGAACTCACTCGTGACTGCGCCAACGAGTTTGTCCTGGGTGTCCCACGACGTCACAAGTGAAAATGCGCCGACGAAGATGAAGGCTCCACCGATGATGCTCACCGCCGTGCTCGCGAGAGGGTACGACGGCTGATCCTGCTCCTGGCGTCGATAGAACTTGATGCACGCCAGCATGATGGCCACCGCCGGCACTCCGATGATGAGCACGAGGAGCCACGACGGCAGATTCAGAAAGGATTCGTAAGCAGAAGGTGTATTGGGCACTAGGGCATCGTAGTCTTAACAAGCAAACTTTTGCCCACGGCCGAGAGGCTACTTGAGCAGGCCCTTCGAGACTAGCCAGTCGCGCGCGATGACCGATGCCGACAGCTTCTCGTCGACGCTGCGCACGTTGAGGGCGACGAGGTCCTCAGCGCTCATCGCGAGCGATACGGCGTTGATCAAAGCCCGGGCATCCGCGTTCACAGCATCTGACGCGATAGGAACAACGTTGGACGCAAGGAACAAGCCGAGCGGATCGGCGAGCGTCACGAGCTTCAGCTGCTGAATGCGCGGATCGGCACTGTAGACGTTTGCCAAGTCGACGAGTCCGGCGACGAGTGACTCGACCGTCGTGTCACCGGTTGCTTCGAACGAAACGGTTACGCCGTACTTCTCGAGCAAACCGCTGGGGCCGTAGGGGCGCTCGGCGAGCTCCGGTGCACCACCGAGCATGAGGCCCTGGATTGACGCGAGGTCAGCGATTGAGGCGACGCCGTTGGCGGACGCAAATTCCTGAGTCACGTTGTAGGAGTCCTGGTCGGTCGCCGGCGACATGTCGAGAGCAGTCAGGCCCTCCGGAAGTGCGGCTTCGAGGGCAACGTAGACCTCGTCGGCAGCGGTTTGCGTGGCCTCGGGGTCGAAGAACTGAAGCAGGTTTCCCGTGTACTCCGGGAAGAGATCGATTTCGCCCGCGAGGAGTGCCGGAACGTAAATGTCGCGCTGACCGAGGGCGAACTGACGTTCAACGGTGAAGCCCGCATCCTCAAGCACCAGCGCATACGCTTCGGCGATGATTTCGTTTGAGTAGTAGGACTGTGAGCCAACGACGATGGTCTCTGTGCCGGCATCCGTCGCTGTTGCACACCCTGCGGTGACAAACAACGAGCTAACGGCAACGGCAACAGCGGCGATACGTGCGAGTTTCATTTCTTCTCCAGTTGATGAGTTGTTCCCAATCTAGCCCCCGCTCTTCTCTGCAAAAACCCGAGAAGGGCATCTCCGAGAATCGTGACAGCAATGATCATGAGCGAACTGCCGATGACTTGGGGGAAATTGCGCAAGGCCAAGCCCTGCACGATGCCAAACCCGAGCCCGCCGAGCCCCACGAGGGGTGCGATGACGATGGTCGACACGACCTGGATGAAAGCGATCCGAACGCCGCCGACGATGGATGCGAGCGACAACGGGACCTCGACGTAGCGCAAAACTTGAGCCGTCGTCATGCCTTGAGCTGTCGCAGCATCCCTAATCGGTGCGGGAATGGTCGTGACACCCGCATGGGTGCCCGCCAAAATCGGAGGCACCGCGATGGCGACCAGCGCGATGACGACCGACAGTTCTCGGTACTGCACACCCATCAAGAGCACCAGGGCGAAAAGCAGACCCATGGTGGGGATTGAGCGAGACAGCGAACCGAGCCCGAGAACGACCAAGTCGCCCCGGCCCGTGTGACCGGTGTAGAAACCAAGCGGAATCGCAACAATTGCAGCCAGCAGAAGCGATACGACCGTGAGCGCGAGGTGCTCGGCCAAGAGATTCCACAGCCCGTAACGGCCATCCCAATTGGCTGAATCTCCCAGCCACGAGAACAGGTCGGCGACGCTAAGCATGAGCAGTCCTCACACGTCGCCACGGGGTGAGAGCACGCCCGAGCAACCACAGCGCGACGTCGAGAATGAGCGAAATGACAAAGATGGCGAGGATGCCCGACACAATCTCTTCGGGGATCTTGCGTTGGAACCCGTCAACAAAGAGATAACCGAGGTTCCTCACGCCGACGACAGCACCGATGGATGCGATGGCCAGCGTGCTCGCCGTCGCCACACGCAATCCGGCGATGAGCCCGGGTACCGCGAGGGGAAGTTCGACATGAAAGAACAACTGGCGCGCGTTCATGCCGAGTGCCGTCGCCGTGACGAGTGTTGCCGGCGGCACTTGAGCGAAGGCATCCCGTGCCGAGAAGTAGAACGATGCCACGACATAGATGGTCAGCGCGATGACCACGTTCGTTGGCCCGATGAAACTCGTTCCGAGGATGACGGGAAGCGT
>JBFYOK010000071.1:0-15446 GCA_041303845.1 Microbacteriaceae bacterium
GATCTCGACACTGCGGTAACCGTATCGAACCTCTACGCGCCGGAGCACCTCGAAGTACACACGCGCCACGCACGCGACCTGATTTCGCAACTCGTGAATGCCGGTGCGATTTTTGTTGGTGCGGCTAGCCCGGTTAGTTTGGGCGATTATCTGGCCGGATCGAACCATGTGTTGCCAACTGCCGGCCAGGCCCTTTTTTCATCTGGACTCGGTTCGTACACGTTCTTGCGACCCCAACAGGTGGTCGAATATTCTTCGGACGCGTTGCACGAGGTTCAGCAGCATATCCGCGTCTTCGCTGACGACGAAAACCTACCCGCGCACGCAGATGCAGTGGATGCGCGCTTCACCGTCGATGCCACCGAGGAGGCATAACCCGTGTTTTGTCCTTTTTGTCGCCACTCGGATTCCCGAGTCATTGACTCGCGCACAGCGGATGATGGGCTCTCAATCCGCCGCCGCCGTCAGTGCCCCGAGTGCGGTGGTCGATTCTCCACGACGGAAACCGCGAGTCTGTCCGTGATCAAGCGGTCGGGCGTGGTCGAGCCGTTTAGTCGAGAGAAAATTGTCTCCGGTGTTCGCAAAGCCTGCCAGGGACGCCCAGTTACAGACGCCGATCTCGCCGTCTTGGCTCAGCAGGTTGAAGAAGCCATTCGCGCCACCGGCGTCAGTCAGATTGATGCCAATGAGATTGGTCTCTCCATTTTGCCACCGCTGAAGAACCTCGACGAGGTTGCTTACCTTCGTTTTGCAAGTGTCTACCAAGCGTTTGAATCGCTTGACGATTTCGAACGCGCGGTCGTTGAACTTAGAGACGAACGCTCGAGCTCGGAAGGAACGCCGTGAACGCGCGCAACGGGGGAGCGCTCTACCGCTTCTTCTTCAGAGCGGTTTTTGCGCGGATGGCTCCGGAGCAATCACACGCCATCGCAGCTACTGTCATCAAGATTGCAGGCTGGCCTGTCATTCGATCAGTTGTTGGCGCGTATTGCCGCCCGGCGAAGCAGCCCTCTGTCACTGCTCTCGGGCTGACCTTTCCGTCGCCGTTTGGAATAGCTGCGGGTTTTGACAAGAATGCCGAACTCGCCATCGGTTTAGGAGCCTTCGGCTTTGGCCACATTGAAGTGGGAACGGTGACCGCTCAGGCGCAGCCTGGAAATCCGAAGCCACGCCTCTTCCGATTGATTGCTGATCGTGCACTGATCAATCGCATGGGATTCAACAACGACGGTGCCGACGTCATTGCACGACGCCTCGAACGGCTTCGCCGTATCCCAAACCGGCCGATCATCGGCGTCAACATTGGCAAGAGTCGAATCGTCGAGGTGGCGGATGCCCAGGCGGACTACTTGCGCAGCACACAACTTCTCGCACCCGTGGCCGACTATTTCGTTGTCAACGTGAGCTCGCCAAATACCCCCGGTTTGCGCGGGCTGCAGGAGCTGGACACGCTCGAACCGCTACTCGTCGCCGTCCGTGACGCAGCGAACGGTGTTCCCCTTCTCGTGAAGATTGCTCCCGACCTCGACGATGAGCAAGTCGACGGCATCGCGAAACTCAGCGTTCGCCTCGGGCTTGCCGGCATTATCGCGACCAACACCACAATCTCTCGTGCCCCCCTTGTGACACCCCAAAGTGTTGTGGAGAGCATGGGTGCGGGCGGTCTTTCGGGACCACCCGTGGCGTCGCGAAGTGCCGAGATTCTGCGTCGAATTCGCGCGATTGTTCCCCTCGATTTTTGTGTCATCTCGGTTGGGGGCGTTGAGACGGCAGCCGATGTCCGTGCGCGACTCCTTGATGGAGCCACGCTTGTTCAGGGGTATACGGCCTACATTTACCAGGGGCCGCTGTGGGCCCGTCGAATCAACCGCGGATTGCGGTTTTCCCAGGCTTAGCTGGGGTACTGGCCGCGACGAACCTGTGGCTTGGGCATCCGCATCGGGCGCATCTGAATCGAACGCATCGCGGCATACCACGCGAGTCCGCGCTCGACGTTGCCCGCACCGAATTTCGCCTTCATTCGGCGACGGATGATGAAGTTCAAGATGTAGCCGTCCATGAACACCAGCAAGATGAACGCCCACATCGTGTAGACGCCAATCTCGGCCATGGTGATATCTCCGATGTACACGGCGTCCGCGAATGTGGCAACGATGACGATCAGCATTAACGGCACCATGAGCTCGCCGGGATTCCAACGCGCGTCGATGTAGTCGCGAACGTAACGTCGCTGAGGTCCGCGGTCGCGTCGCGGCAAGTAGCGTTCATCACCGGCAGCCATCCCGATACGGGCTTTCTCGCGCTCTTGAGCGACCGCAGCACGGTTCGCCTTGGCCGCCAGGCGGCGGTCATTAGGAACGAGCGGGCGCTTGTTCGCTGCTTCGCGCTCTTTGCGAGACGGAGTCGCGTGGCCCTTTCCAGAAGCGGTCTCACTATCGTTTGACGCGCTGATTTCGGGGTTTTCCTTGGTAGCCACGTATGTCCTCTTTTGCTTGGTTTGAGAATGCACCCTGCAACGCATACAACCGTTTGCGTTGAGACATAAGATTACCGGCATGTCCGAGTCGCAACGCACGAGTGCCGTCGAAAAAATCCTGAACCGGGAGTGGCGAGACATTGTTGGCACGTTGAGTGATCTGGTGCGCATCCCGTCGGTGTCATGGTCTGCTTTCGATGCTTCCCACGTTGAACGCAGTGCTGAGGCGGTTGCGGAATTAGCCCGCGAACTCGATGTCTTCGATTCCGTCGAAATCTTGCGCGCCCCGATTCCTGGCACCTCCGACCTAGGTCAGCCTGCGGTTGTTGCCCGCCGTGCGGCAAAGAATGACGCGCCAACCGTTTTGCTATACGCGCATCACGATGTGCAGCCACCCGGGAACGAAGATGACTGGGAGTCACCCGCGTTCGAGCCAACGGAGCGAAACGGGCGCCTGTTTGGTCGGGGGACCGCCGACGACAAGGCCGGAATCGTTGCTCACCTTTTTTCCATCCGCATGCTCCTTGACCTCGTTGACGAAATCGATCTCGGACTCGTTTTGTTCGTTGAGGGCGAGGAAGAGTTCGGTTCTCCATCGTTCGATGCGTTTCTCCGGCAACATCGAGAAGTTCTTGAAGCGGACACCATCATCGTGGCCGACTCGGGTAATTGGAGTGTCGACGTTCCAGCACTCACGACGAGTCTGCGCGGGAACGTGACGTTTGCCCTGACCGTCAGGACGCTGCATCACGGCGTGCACTCCGGCATGTTTGGCGGAGCAGTCCCCGACGCCATGCTCGCCGCGGCCCGACTCATTGACTCCTTCTACACGGCAAACGGCTCGGTTGCCGTTGCCGGACTTGATGCGCAGGACCGAGAGGTTCCTGACTATGACGAATCGACGCTCCGGCTCGAGGCGGGCATGGTCGATTCGGCCGTTTTCATCGGTGCAGGTGACCTGATGCATCGCCTCTGGTCACAACCCGCCATCACCGTTACTGGAATCGACGCCCCACCTGTTGCGAGTGCCTCCAACACGCTTCTTCCGAGTGTGCGTTTGCGCGTCAGCGTGCGGGTGGCACCGGGGCAACGTGCGGTGGATGCGCTTGACGCCGTGCGCGACCACATTGCGTCGCACATTCCCTTTGGAGCCGAGTACTCGATTGACGACGTCAACCTCGGCGAGGCATTCCTCGACTCTGGTCGGGGACCCGCCGCTCACGCTGCGCGTGTCGGGATGAGTGATGCCTGGGGAATTGATCCCATCGACATGGGTGTCGGAGGTTCGATTCCGTTCATCGCAACTTTCAAACAAGCCTTTCCCCATGCCGAAGTCTTGGTGACGGGCGTGGAAGATCCAGACTCCCGTGCGCATGGAACCAACGAATCCCTAGACCTTGGGGTACTTCGGCGCGCGATGTGCGCACAGACATTGTTGCTCTGGTCGCTCAACGGGGAATAACTTCACCGGTAATATTGCTGACATGAGCATGGAAACCACTACATCCGCTGCCCACGGCGTTGTTCTGACATCAACGGCCGCAGCGAAAGTCAAGAACCTCCTCGCGCAAGAAGACCGCGACGATTACCGTTTGCGCATCGCCGTCGATTCGGGTGGATGCTCCGGCCTCAAGTACCAGCTCTTCTTCGACGAGCGCGTTGAAGAGGGTGACGCCATTGTCGAGTTTGATGGCGTGGGGCTCATCGTGGACCGAAAGAGTGTCCCGTACCTCGACGGTGCCACAATCGATTTCCACGACTCGATCGAGAAGCAGGGCTTCGATATTGACAACCCCAACGCAACAAACAGTTGCGCGTGTGGCGAGTCCTTCAGCTAAGTGATTTCCGCACCACTGAGCGGAAACTTTGCCCCCGTCAAGTCGCGATTCAGCAGATGCGGCGCGATAGGCTAGCCCTATCAGCACAGCCTGCTGAGCACTACTTTTTTGTCGTTTGGAAAGGTTCCCGGTGGTCAAGAATCATCGCCTGAAGTGGCTCGCGATTCCTGTTGCGAGCGCCCTTGCATTGACTCTGGCGGGATGCACGCAGCAGGAGCTGCGTGGCTACATGCCGGGAGAACCGGGCATTACAAACCACACCGACCGCATCACGGGTTTGTGGGTGACGAGCTGGATTGTTTTGCTCGGCGTTGGAGCCATCACGTGGGGCTTGATGATTTGGGCAATGGTTGTGTATCGCCGCCGCAAGGGCCAGACCGGAATGCCCGTCCAGCTGCGCTACAACCTCCCCATCGAAGTCTTCTTCACCGTCGTGCCGCTTTTTCTGGTTTTGGGTTTCTTCGCCTTCACTGCACGCGACCAAACAATCATCGAACAGCGGTATGAGACCCCCGATGTCACGATTCAAGCGTTCGGAAAGCAATGGGCGTGGGACTTCAACTACACGAATGAAGATGTCTACTACTCGGGTATACAGGTTCAACCCGACACGACACCGGGAGCGGAGATGGGGGCAATTGATCCCGCCTCGATTCCCACTCTCTACCTTCCCGTTGGCAAGACCGTAGAGATTCAGCTCGAGGCGCGCGACGTCATCCACTCGTTCTGGGTCATTGACTTCCTGTACAAGAAAGACATGATTCCAGGGAAAACAAACTTCATGTCGTTCACGCCAGAGCGTGAGGGCACGTACAAGGGCAAGTGTGCAGAGCTCTGTGGGGAATTCCACTCCCAGATGCTCTTTGAGGTGAAGGTCGTTTCAGAAACTGAGTACGACGCATATATCCAGTCTCTCCGCGATCGCGGTTTCGAGGGACAACTTGGAAACGAATACAACCGCAACCTTGGACAGGCCAACATTTTGGCCGAGTCAGAAAACAAGTAGGGGCTGAAAAGATGAGTGCAACGCTAACTCCGACTCCTGTCACCAACGCTGCCGCGGGTGCGCAAACCGTGGGCGTGACGCGCAACGTGAGCAAGGGCAACATTGTGGTTCGTTGGCTCACTTCGACAGACCACAAGGTCATTGGTCACTTGTACATGATCACGTCAATGGTGTACTTCCTCATTGGTGGAGTTATGGCGCTCGTAATTCGCGCCCAGCTCTTCGCGCCGGGCCTGAATGTCTTGGCAACAAAAGAGCAGTACAACCAGATGTTCACGATGCACGGCACGATTATGTTGCTCCTGGTAGCTACGCCGCTTTTCGCGGGTCTCGCCAACGAGCTCATCCCGCTCCAGATTGGTGCGCCCGACGTGGCGTTCCCGCGTCTGAACATGCTCTCGTTCTGGCTCTACTTCTTTGGTGCGCTAATTGTGATGGGTGGGTTCTTCACTCCGGCTGGTGCCGCCAGCTTCGGCTGGTTCGCCTACACGCCGCTGAGCACGCAAACGTTCTCGCCCGGTATCGGCTCGAACATGTGGGTTTTGGGTCTTGCCATGGGTGGTTTTGGAACCATCCTGGGTGCCGTCAACTTCATCACCACCATCATTACGATGCGCGCTCCGGGCATGACCATGTTCCGCATGTCCATCTTTAGCTGGAACATTCTGGTGACGTCGATCCTCGTCCTCCTCGTCTTCCCGATTTTGGCCGCCGCACTGTTGGCTTTGGCTTCAGACCGAATCTTTGGTTCCCATGTCTTTGACGCCGAAACAGGAGGCGCCATTCTCTGGCAACACCTTTTCTGGTTCTTTGGGCACCCCGAGGTCTACATTCTCGTTTTGCCGTTCTTTGGCGTGATATCGGAAATCATCCCAGTTTTCAGTCGCAAGCCAATTTTTGGTTACAAGACGCTTGTGTACGCCACCATCGCTATCGGTGCGCTCTCGATGACCGTGTGGGCTCACCACATGTTTGTAACAGGGTCTGTACTCTTGCCCTTTTTCGCGCTGATGACCATGCTTATTGCGGTTCCGACAGGTGTGAAAATATTCAACTGGATTGGCACCATGTGGCGGGGATCGGTCACGTTCGAAGTTCCCATGCTGTGGTCGCTCGGCTTAGTCTTCAACTTCATTTTTGGCGGCTTGACCGGCGTTATCCTGGCGTCACCGCCACTTGACTTCCATGTGTCGGATTCCTACTTCGTTGTGGCGCACTTCCACTACGTCGTGGTTGGAGCTATCGCATTCGGACTCTTTGGCGCCATCGCCTTTTGGTGGCCCAAGTGGACCGGAAAGATGCTCAACGAAAAACTTGGGCAATTGCACTTCTGGCTCATGTTCATCGGCTTCCACGCAGCATTCCTCATCCAGCACTGGCTTGGCGTCATGGGTATGCCACGTCGTTACGCTACCTACTTGCCCGATGATGGGTTCACGTGGATGAACCAACTCTCGACATTTGGATCGCTCATCATGGCGGTCTCGTTGTTGCCGTGGTTGCTGAACATCTACATCACCGCTCGCTATGCGCCGAAAGTCACAGTGGACGATCCTTGGGGAACGTCGCGTTCTCTGGAATGGGCCACGAGCTGCCCACCACCTCGCCACAACTTCTCGAGTATCCCTCGTATTCGGAGCGAATCTCCTGCGTTCGACCTGAATCACCCCGAACTCGCTCCTGTGGGTTACGCGTTGACCACCGGAAAGAAGGGATAGCGCCGCCATGAAAGCCAATGTCTTGCTGCTGACGGTGCTTGCCGTTTTCTTCCTATTGGCGGCGGCGGTTTATACCGTCTGGAACGTCATCGACACGGGTACGTGGGAGATTGTCGGTTCGCTTGGGATTCTTCTCTCCGCCATTCTGGCTGCATTCATCGCCTTCTTTCTGAACGCGGTCAATCGATCGCAAGGCGGAATTTTGTTGCCGGAGGACCGCCCTGAAGGAAATCTCGACGATGCTGACCCTGAACTCGGTCACTTCAGCCCGTGGAGCTGGTGGCCCTTAATTCTTGGGTTCGCCATTGGACTGGGATTCTTGGGTCTCGCCGTCGGAGTGTGGATTGCCATCATCGGCATCCCGCTCGTAGTCATTGCTCTTGTGGGATGGACGTACGAGTACTACCGCGGAAACTTCGGACAATAACACCGACCTAAACCGCAAACGTAGGATGCCCGTGGTCGTCGGATCACGGGCATTGCTCTTTCCTCAGGCTATCCGGAGGTCAATCGCTGCCGGCCTGAGTTGGGCACGCAGGTGACTTAGCTTGCGTGCGTTATCGGCACACTCAGGTGCGTCCGGTTGCCCTGGTCAAATCCGTGATCAAATCCGTGGTCAAGTACGTGGTCAGAAGAGTGTTCCGAGGTCCGACAATACCTTCGAGCTCTCGCATGTTCTCCTGTCAATGACGCAGGCATGCGGAAGGGCCCTCCGCGACAGTCGCAGAGGGCCCTTCGCGTAGTGCGCTAAGTGTCTAGTGAGTGTGCTCCAGAGCTTCTTTGTACTCCGTCACCGTAACGGGCGCGATGCGGTCTTCAAAGAAGAAGCGTGACATTGACACACGAGCACGCTGCGACGCGGTGATCTTGCCCTTGGGGTTGGGCTTGAGCGCGAGTGGAGCGTGATCGTTGAATGACACAAGCTGCCAACGCGTGTATTCGTCGAGTTGCTCATGAACCTCTACGAACTCCCCGCCAGGCAGGCGAACGATGCGACCCGTTTCGAAACCGTGGAGAACCATCTCGCGGTCCTTCTTCTGCAACGCGAGGCATACCCGCTTCGTAACCATGAACGCCATGACAGGGCCAAGGATCAGGAGGATCTGGAGGGTGTTGATAACGCCCTCCATGGTCACCTTGAAGTGCGTTGCGATGATGTCCGACGCGGCGCCAGCCCAAAGAACTGCGTAGAACGTGACGCCAGCAGCACCGATTGCAGTACGCACCGGAGCGTTGCGTGGTCGGTCGAGCAGGTGGTGCTCACGCTTGTCTCCCGTCACCCAAGCCTCGATGAAGGGATAAGCGAACGCGAGAAGAAGGAAGACAACCAAGATCGCGATAGGAATCAAGATGTTCCACGACCACGTGTAGCCGAACCAGACCGTTTCTAGGTGCGGCGGAATCAGGCGCAAAGCCCCGTCGGCGAACCCGATGTACCAGTCGGGCTGTGTACCTGCGGAAACAGGAGATGGGTCGTAAGGTCCGTAGTTCCAAATCGGGTTAATGGTGACTGTTGCACCCATGAGCGCCACGACACCGAAGACGAGGAAGAAGAATCCACCCGCCTTGGCTGCATACACGGGCAACACGGGGTAACCGACGACGTTGTCCTCGGTCTTACCCGGGCCAGGGTACTGGGTGTGCTTGTGAATCACCACGAACATCAGGTGCATCACGATGAAAATCAGCACCAGAGCCGGAAGCAACAAGATGTGCAGTGTGTACAGGCGTCCGACGATGTCCGAACCGGGGAATTCGCCTCCGAAAAGAAGGAAGGTAATCCACGTACCGACCACCGGGATGGCATTCACCATGCCATCGATGATTCGCAACCCATTACCCGAGAGCAAGTCGTCGGGGAGGGAATAGCCGGTAAATCCTTCAGCCATGGCCAGAACGAAGAGCACGAAGCCGATCGCCCAGTTGAGCTCTCGCGGCTTGCGGAATGCTCCCGTGAAGAACACTCGCAACATGTGCAATCCGATGGCCGCAACGAACAGAAGAGCTGCCCAGTGGTGGATCTGACGCATGAGAAGGCCACCGCGAATGTCGAACGAGATGTCGAGGGTCGATGCCATGGCGGCCGACATTGTCACGCCCTTGAGCGGAACGTAAGACCCTTCGTATTCGACTGGCGTCATGGACGCCTGGAAGAAGAACGTCAAGAAGCTACCGGAGAGCAAGATGATGACGAAGCTATACAGCGCCACTTCACCGAGCAAGAATGACCAGTGGTCGGGGAAGATTTTGCGACCGAACTCCTTGACGGCACCCGAAACACTGGTGCGTTCATCTAGATAGTTGGATGCTCGGCCGGTGAAGCCCTTTGATGCAGGTGCTGAGACTGTACTCATGAGGTTGAACGCTCCCAGAAGCTAGGACCAACAGGTTCGGTGAAGTCGCTGACGGCGACGAGATACCCTTCGCTGTCCACTGTGATGGGCAGCTGGGGGAGTGGACGCGCTGCCGGGCCGAAGATGACAGCACATTCATTTGCGATGTCAAATTGCGACTGGTGGCACGGACACAGCAGGTTGTGCGTTTGTTGTTCGTAGAGAGCTACCGGGCAACCAACGTGGGTACAAATCTTTGAATACGCGACGATTCCGTCGTACGACCACGATTTGCGTTCCTCGCTCGACCACGTGAGATCTTCGGGTTTGAGGCGAACGAGCAGAACAGCTGCCTTCGCCTTTGCGTCGAGCATTTCGTGTTCGGGAAGGTCTACGAGGCCCTCCGGAATAATCTGATACGCGCTTCCAATGGTCACGTCAGACGCTTTGATCGGGTTTCCGGTTGGGTCCTGCGTGAGACGCAAACCCTTTTTCCACATGGTGTGCTTGAGCTCGTCATTGGGGTCAACGTCCATTGGAGCGAGTCCACGGAACAAGGCAATCGCCGGCAAAGGAAAAGCAACCAGAGAGGCAATCATTCCACCGCGGATAAGGCTGCGACGACTGAAACCTGACTCTTCGTTTGCTTCCTTGAAGATTTCGATAGCACGAGCGCGAGTTTCTTCGGTGCCACGGACCGGGTGACGAAGATCGACGCCTTCTTTGTCTGCCATGACAGCCTTGCCCCAGTGGACAGCGGCAATTCCGATTGCGAACAACGACAGAGCGATGCCTAGACCGACGAACAGCGTGTTCAGACGGACGTCGTTAACGTTTCCCGATTCGATGGGAAAGAACATGTACGCAAATACGGCGAAAATGCTGCCGAGCACAGAGAGCCAGAACAGCGCCACGACGAATCGTGCAGCGCGTTCCTTCTTCTTGGGATCCAAGTCCGTCACGCGGGGGCGGTGCGGCGGCAAGCCTGGATTCTCGAACGCGTCAGCCAGGACAACTCCCGTGCCTACTGTTGAGCCATTCGGCTTCGCTGTAGGAACGATGTTGGCCGAGCCATTCTCGTTCTGAGCCATTTCTCTCCTTAGTGCTGTGGTCGAAAAGTAGAAACTAGTTGGACTTGGCCGTAATCCACACCGTCAACGCGATGATGCCGCCAAGGCCAAATACCCAAAGGAAGAGGCCTTCGGCTACGGGTCCAAGCGAACCCAACTCCAGCCCACCTGCGGACCCATTCTCCTGGTGGTACTGCAAGTAGGCGATCACATCTTTCTTGTCTTCTGGAGTGAGGTTCAAGTCGTTGAAGGCCGGCATGTTTTGTGGACCAATGAGCATTGCCTCGTAGATGTGCTTCGCCGACGTTGCCGTGAGTTCAGGAGCGTACTTTCCCTCCGTGAGGGCACCTCCGGCGCCGGCGACGTTGTGGCACATGGCGCAGTTAATTCGGAAGAGTTCTCCACCGTGGGCGACGTTTCCACCAGTGAGCTGTTCAGCAGTAGGAATCGCTGGGCCGGGTGCAAGGGCGGCAACGTATGCCGCCATCTGTGCGGTCTGCTCTTCGGTGAATTGAACCGGCTTGATGGGTGCCTGAGGCGAGTTGCCCTGCATGGGCATGCGCCCAGAACCAACTTGGAAGTCAACAGACGCGGCACCGACACCGATGAGGCTGGGACCGTTGTCCGTGCCTTGGGCTTGCTTTCCGTGGCAGGTTGCGCAGTTAGCGGCAAACAACTTCTGCCCGTTCTCGATGGTTTCCGGGCTGGACATGTCGACCGACGCTGTGGCGGTTGTTGCCGTGAATGCGGCGTAGGCGCCACCGGTTGCAAGAAGGCCGATGAGCAAGAGGGAAGCCGAAGCGAGGGGAGAGCGACGACCGGATTTACGCGAGTTTCGAATCATGTCTCTTCTTTTTCAGATGGTGGTCGGGTGGTTCAAGCGAGAGCGCTACTTCAATACGTAGATAACGAGGAACAGGGCGATCCAGACGACATCGACGAAGTGCCAGTAGTAGGAAACTACGATGGCGCTCGTCGCTTCTTTGTGCCCGAAGTGTTTGACGGCATAAGCGCGACCGATCACCAAGAGGAAGGCGATCAAGCCGCCGGTCACGTGGAGACCGTGGAATCCGGTCGTCAAGTAGAAGGCAGAGCCATAGGCGTTGCTGCTCAGGGTGACGCCTTCAGAAACGAGCTGAGCGTACTCAAAAACCTGACCCGAGACGAAGATTGCGCCGAGCGCGTAGGTCAAGAAGAACCACTCAACCATGCCCCATTGGGTAGGCTTCCAGCCGGTCGAGCGGGCTTGAAGTCGTTCAGCGGCAAAAACACCAAACTGTGCCGTAAACGACGACGAAACGAGGATGAGCGTGTTCGTCAAAGAGAAGGGGAAGTTCAGAAGAGAAGCTTCGTCGGCCCAGAGCTCCGGTACGGCGCCACGGAGAGTGAAGTAAATGGCAAATAGTCCAGCAAAGAACATCACCTCGCTGCCAAGCCAAACGATGGTTCCGACCGCAACAGGGTTGGGTCGGCTCACCATGGGAACAGGGATTCGGGAAGCAACTGAAGCATTCGTCACGAGTTCCATTATGCCGGACGGAGAGGGCTCGAGGGGGCTATTCGCGTGCGCCACGCACGGCCAGCAGGATGGCAACTAACCTTGACTCATGTCTGAATTTCCGACCTGGCCAGCTCTGCTCACGCAATTACTCGATGGGGAGAACTTGTCGATTGCTGAGGCGACTTGGGCCATGAACGAGATGGTGGGTGGAACGGCAACCCCCTCCCAAATTTCCGCCTTTCTGATTGCGCTTCGGGCCAAGGGTGAGACCGTCGACGAGATTGTCGGTTTCCGCGATGCAGTGCTCGAGCACGCCCGTGAATTACCTGTAAATCCGCGTGCTTTGGACATCGTCGGCACGGGTGGCGATCGCCATCGAACGGTCAACATCTCGACGATGGCAAGCATCGTGGCAGCCTCCGCGGGGGTGCCCGTTCTCAAACACGGCAACCGGGCCGCGAGCAGCGCATCCGGTTCTTCGGATGTTCTGGGGGAGTTAGGGCTCAACCTCGACCTTGACCCTGAGGGGGTTGCTCGAGTATTTGAGCGGGTGGGTATCTCGTTTGCGTTCGCCGGACTCTTTCACCCGGGTTTCCGCCATGTGGGAGAAACCCGCCGGGAGATTGGTGTCCCCACGTTGTTCAACTTCTTGGGGCCGTTGTGTAACCCTGCTCGCCCCGAGGCAACTGCCCTCGGTTGTGCGCAACTCGATCGAGTGCCACTGATGGTCGGCGTTTTTCAGACCCGTGACGCGACGGCGCTGGTTTTTCGCGGAGACGATGGTTTAGACGAGTTGACGACGACCGGCCACAGTCACATGTGGGAGGTGAGTCGCGGGCGCGTCGTCGAGCACGACCTGAATCCAAGTGACTTGGGAATCGCTCGGGCGTCGCTCGATGACATTCGCGGCGGTTCACCGGCGGACAACGCAGCCGTCGTGCACCGGGTCCTGGCTGGGGAAAGTGGGGCTGTGCGCGACATTGTTTTGCTCAACGCAGCTGCTGGGCTTGTTGCCTTTGATCTCGCCGAGGCGCCGACGTCCATCGAGATTCCGATTGTGGAACGCCTCGGAAACAAAATGGCTATTTGCGCTGAAGCCATTGACAGTGGTGCGGCGCAGGCAAAGTTGAGCGAGTGGGTCGCGGCGACTCCCTAGCCTTTCGTTTCCTCAACCTCGCCCTTAGTGACTGGGGGAGTCTGCATCAACCCAAGCTCGGCTCTTGTTGATTGCTTTTGACCACACGCGCATGAGTCGGGATGCTTCGCTGGCTTCCATCTGCGGGAGCCAACGCGTGTCTTCCTGCCAGAGCGAGCGAAGCTCATCCGTCGAGGCCCAGAAACTGACGGCAAGGCCGGCGGCGAAAGCCGCACCGAGCGCGGTCGTCTCGGTGATGACGGGCCGAACCACGGGAACTCGCACGATGTCCGCTTGGAACTGCATCAAGAGATTGTTGACGACCATTCCGCCATCGACCTTGAGTTCTGTGAGTGGCACACCGGTGTCGGCGTTCATGGCACTGAGCACCTCGGCTGTTTGGAATGCCACGGCTTCAAGTGCTGCGCGTGCGATGTGTGCCTTAGTGACAAAGCGGGTGAGACCGACGATGGCGCCACGAGCATCTGCATCCCAATGCGGTGCGAAAAGTCCAGAGAACGCGGGCACGACCGCTATTCCTCCGTTGTCGGGCACAGATGCTGCCAAAGCCTCGACATCCGACGAAGAGGCAAAGAGCTGCAGGTTGTCGCGCAGCCATTGGATAAGCGAACCAGTAACGGCAATTGAACCTTCGAGCGCATAACGTGCCGGTTCATCACCAATCTGGTAGGCAACCGTCGTAAGCAGACCGTTGTGCGACGTGACCGGAGTTGTCCCGGTGTTCAGCATCAGGAAGTTGCCTGTGCCGTAGGTGTTCTTTGCTTCGCCGGGTTCAAAAGCACACTGACCGAAGGTCGCGGCATGTTGGTCACCCAAGATGCCCGCAATCGGCACATCGGCTAGTTCGCCCGTTGAGACACCAAAAATCCCTGATGAAGGCATTATTTTTGGCAGCACAGTTCGTGGCACATCGAGTGCCGTGATGAGGTCGTCGTCCCAGTCCAGAGTCTTGAGGTCCATCAGGAGCGTTCGGGATGCGTTCGTCACGTCAGTGGCGTGCACGCCACCGTCTACACCGCCCGTGAGATTCCAGAGCAACCATGTGTCAATCGTTCCGAAGAGCAATTCCCCGTTCTCGGCTCGAGTGCGTGCGCCAGACACGTTGTCGAGAATCCACTTCAATTTCGTGCCCGCAAAATAGGTCGAGAGCGGAAGACCAGTTTTTGCTCGAAACCATTCCGAGTCATGTTTTCTCGAGAGAGCCTCGACGATGGGAGTGGTGCGAGTGTCCTGCCACACGATGGCGTTGTAAATGGGCTTACCCGTTTCGCGATCCCAAACCACAGTCGTTTCGCGTTGGTTCGTGATGCCAATGGCCGCAATGTCGGATGCACTCGAGCGTGCCCCAGCAACCGCCTGGTTGATCACCTCACGTGTGTTGTTCCAAATCTCAACTGCATCGTGCTCAACCCAACCGGCGCGCGGCATGATTTGAGTCGTCTCTTTTTGTCCACTCGAGATCTTGTTCGCGTTGTGATCGAACAGGATTGCTCGTGTGCTCGTCGTGCCATTGTCGATGGCCAGGCAGTAGCGCTTCATACGCTCACGCTACTGATGTGGACGCTTGGCTGCACCGACGAATATGAATGACACGACGAGAAGTGCGACGAGAACGTAGAACATGTTGAGGAGTCCCCACGATTGACCGAGGTAGCCCAACGACGGCGGCCCAACCAGAAAGGCCACATAGCCAAACGATGCGACGGTGGAGACTCTCCGCGACGAGTCCTCTCCGTCGGCCGCGGCGGATAGCAACACGGGGAATGCGAGCGCTACGCCCGCACCCCACAGGGCGGCACCCACGAGAGCAAGAAGGTAGTTCTGCGACAGGATGATCAGCAGGAGCCCGATGATTCCCGTTGCTGTCATGGTTCGCAGAACGAGTACCCGCCCAAATCGATCGATGAGTAACCCGCCGACGAAGCGAACAATGGTCATCGCACCCATCATGACCGCGAAGGCGATGGATGCTCGAATGGGGTCAACCTCGTAGTCGTCCACCATGGACAGCGCGAGCCAGTCGTTTCCGGCACCCTCAGAAATCGTCAAACCCAAGATTGCGATTCCGAGAAAGACAATGCGCTTGTCTCGCCATGGAGCAGGCGTACGGGTCACTTCAGATCCTGCGACCGCGCGAATCTCGATGCCGGTGTCGCGGGGGAGAAGGTTAATGGTCGACCACGCCACGACAGCCACGAGCACACACAGCACGTAAATCTGGATGGGGAGCGGCACGCCAATGGCAATCGCCACCGTTCCAATCGCGGCACCCGCGAGTGCACCGATCGAATAGGCGCCGTGGAGCGGAGGCATGAGGCTGCGCTTGAGGCGCTTTTCCATGTCGGTAC
>JBFYOK010000072.1:0-18615 GCA_041303845.1 Microbacteriaceae bacterium
TGCGGCTTCACCGACGGCAAAGATTGCGACAGCACCCCAGACGGAGCGGTCGAGGCCGCGCTCGGCAAGCCAACCCGTCAGTGCACCCGCAAGGACAAAGCCGAGTATGTAGCCGACCGTCGGACCACCGATGAGCGAATCAAGCCCGCCCTGCGCGCCGGTGAACACAGGAAGCCCCATTGCGCCAAGTGCGATGTAGAGAACCATGGAGAGCGCCCCGCGCCACATGCCGAGGGTCGTTCCCACAAGCAACACGGCAAAGGTCTGACCGGTGATGGGAACGGGCCACATGGGAATAGAAATCTGCGCCGCACCAGCGGTCAACGCGGCTCCTCCGACCACGAGGGCCGTATTCATGACGAGGGAACGACTTCCGAGACGGTCAGCCAATACCGGACGAGCAGGACTCAGAGCAATCGACGACATGTGGTTCTCCTATTGAACGAGATGCAAGGACGGCCGGCAATTGGAGCCGTTGGCTTGGAAATATACTAGGGGAGTCTTGTTGCCTGACTCGCGGGCGAATGTTCGAAAGTGATCCCACGTGCTCAATGTGTCTGACCTTGAGCTGCGCGTAGGTGCGCGCGTGTTGATGAGCGACGTTTCCTTTCGAGTCTCTGACGGCGACAAGATTGGACTCGTTGGTCGAAACGGCGCCGGGAAAACGACTCTGACCAAGACGCTCGCCGGAGATTTGCAACCGGCCGAGGGTCTCATTGAACGCATCGGCGAAATCGGCTACCTCCCGCAAGACCCGCGTTCAGGTGATCCCGAAGAGTTGGCTCGAACGCGCATCCTCGACGCCCGTGGTCTGGGCAGCCTTGTCGTCGGAATGCGAGAGGCGACCGAACTCATGGCCAGCCCAGACGCTGACGTGAGCGACAAGGCCATGAAGCGTTACGCATCACTGAACGACAGATTTCTGGCACTCGGTGGCTATGCCGCCGAAGCGGAGGCCGCGGCAATTGCGAGCAACCTCGCCTTACCAGACCGCATCCTCGATCAGCCGCTCAAGACGCTTTCAGGTGGTCAGCGCCGTCGTATCGAGCTTGCTCGAATCTTGTACTCGGGCGCACGGACCATGCTGCTTGACGAACCCACAAACCACCTCGACGCCGACTCGGTCGGTTGGCTTCGAGAGTTTCTCAAGGGGTATCAGGGTGGCTTGATTGTTATTTCGCACGATGTCGAGCTCGTTGGCGACACCGTGAATCGGGTCTTCTACCTGGATGCGAACCGCCAGGTCATCGACATCTACAACATGAGCTGGAAGAACTATCAGCGACAACGTGAGTCTGACGAACAGCGCCGTAAGCGCGAGCGTACAAACGCCGAAAAGCAGGCGTCAGCGCTTCAGATGCAGGCTGCAAAGATGGGCGCCAAGGCGAGCAAGGCCGTCGCGGCCCAGCAAATGGCTAAGCGTGCAGAGAAGTTGCTCAGTGGGCTCGAGGACGTACGCGCTACCGATCGAGTTGCCAAATTGCGCTTCCCGGAGCCTGCCGCGTGCGGCAAGACTCCGCTGATGGGTCGCGATTTGTCCAAGAGTTATGGGTCGCTTGAGATCTTTACTGCTGTTGATCTCAATATCGACCGAGGTTCCAAGGTAGTCATTCTTGGGCTCAATGGGGCCGGAAAGACAACGCTCTTGCGCATCTTGTCCGGAGTCGACAAGTCAGACACGGGCGAGATTCTCGGCGGGCACGGACTCAAGATTGGCTACTACGCCCAAGAGCACGAAACACTCGATGTGGCTCGATCCGTGCTCGAAAACATGGTGTCCGCGTCTCCGCATCTCACCGAGACCGAGGCGCGCAAGGTTCTGGGTAGTTTCCTGTTCTCTGGTGACGATGCTCACAAGAAGGCCGGAGTGCTGTCCGGAGGAGAAAAGACGCGTTTGGCCCTGGCCATGCTCGTTGTGTCAAGCGCAAACGTGTTGCTCCTCGACGAGCCGACAAACAACCTCGATCCACACAGTCGCGACGAGATTCTCGGTGCCCTAGCGAGCTACAGCGGTGCCGTCGTTCTCGTCAGTCACGATGAGGGTGCGGTCGAGGCACTCAATCCGGAACGGGTACTCATTCTGCCCGACGGCATTGAAGACCACTGGAACAAGGACTACGCGGATTTGATTTCGTTGTCTTAGCGGCCAGTCATGGCGTCAGAGATGATGTCGTCCTCTTCGGATTCATCGGTGCGTCGACGACCAACTAGTGGTCGGTTATCCGCTTCCTTCAAGCCGAGACGAATTCGGCGCTCGTTGCGAACTGCCAGAGCGAGACCAACAAATCCCATCACAGCGAAGAGCAACCACTGCAGGGCGTAACTCAAATGGGGTCCCTCTTCGAGTTCCGGCTTCACGCCCGCGGTCGGCATGGGGGATACAGCCGGGTCTTCTGACACCAGCACCCCGTATGCGCCCACAATCGTTGACTCACCAACAATCTCTCGAATCGTTTCCAAGTGGATGGTCGCAACCGAATCTTCGGTGGCCTCTCGACCTGCCAGCGCGGGTTCTGTTGGCTTGAGGCGGGCGACCACAGTAACGAGACCCTTCGGTGGTTGCGGTACGACTCCGGCAACAACTGTCGTCTCAGCCGATGGAATCCAGCCGCGGTCAATAATGAAGATTCGTCCGTCAGATAACTGAAACGGCACCAGAACCTCGAAACCAATCTGTCCATCGAGTGGCCTGCTCCGAACCAGCAATTCCTTAGTGGCCAAGTAGGTTCCTTGCCCAACAACGGGTAGCCATGTTTGATCTGGGTCGAACCCGTCAGACGGGGGCAGAGCAATGTTCACATCGACAGGAACGGCGTCATAATTCGCAACGATGCGAGCCATTTGCGTGCGTGCCTCTTCGAGTCGGCCAAATTGCCAAAACCCGAGCGACGTGCACGCAGCGGCGAAAACGAGTGCGAGTGTAAGGTAGCCAATCCACCGACGGGTGAGTAACACCCAGGGGCCAGCCGCGTGATTTTGGTGAGCCGTGCTAGACATCCCTGATATCCGAATGCACGAGCAATCCGCCCGGACCTTCGACGGCCCGAGTTCGAGGGGCAGTAGCAGCGTTTGCGAGGACAACGGCAAAGTACGGCAAGAAGATTGCTCCGATTGCGCAGATCAGCAATAGCCAACCTTGCACGAACAGCATCATCACGATGCACACCATGCGAATGCCCATGGCAATGCTGTAGCGCACGACTCGGCGGCGACGTTCTGCTGCGGGCGTGTCTACAAGGGATGTGACGGACTGCGTTTGCTGCTTCATCTGGCTTACCTCGTCTTACGTGGTCAAACCTGCTAGGTGAGACAAGCCTACGGCTAGGCTGGAGTCCGCGTTGATCGCTCCCTCGAGAGCGGCGCTCAAATTGCCGGCAAGGAGAAGCCCATGAACGCTCGTACCGTTCTCATCACCGGCGGAAACCGCGGAATTGGTTTCTCGCTCGCGGAGGAATTTATTGCCGCAGGCCACCGTGTCGCAGTGACGGCGCGAAGTGGTTCAGGCCCGGCCGGAGCCTTGACCGTTATCGCTGACGTCAATGACGGCGAGAGCCTAGACCGCGCGTTTGCTGAGGTCGAAGCCACGCTTGGCACAATCGAGGTCGTCGTTGCAAATGCCGGCATCACGCGAGACACCCTTATCTTGAGAATGAGCGATGAGGACTTCGACACAGTCGTCGACACGAACTTGGGAGGCGCGTTTCGTGTCGTCAAGCGCGCAGCCAAGGGCATGCTCAAGGCCAAGTTCGGTCGAATCTTGCTGATTTCTAGTGTTGTGGGACTTTACGGTTCTGCCGGTCAGGTGAATTATTCCTCGTCAAAGAGCGCGCTCGTCGGGATGGCGCGCTCCCTCACACGCGAGTTGGGCAGCCGAAACATCACCGCAAATGTCGTTGCGCCGGGGTTCATCGAGACGGACATGACCGCCGCCCTGCCTGAAGACCAGCAGGCCGAATACAAGCGGAACATTCCCGCCGGACGCTTTGCCAGCCCGGCTGAGGTTGCCAAAGTCTGCGTATGGCTGGCGAGCGATGATGCTTCTTACATCTCTGGTGCCGTGATTCCCGTCGATGGCGGCTTAGGGATGGGCCACTAGCGGAGATTGATGAGGTCGAGTACGACCTCGAGATCGCGCGTGGTCAAGGAGATGTCGGCCTGCTCCATGACAACGGGCTTCGCATCGAACGCAATCGACAAGCCGGCGACGGCCATCATTTTCAGGTCGTTCGCGCCATCTCCGATGGCCACGGTTTGACTCAGCTCCAGGCCCAATCCGTCAGCCCACTCCATCAGGGAGTCCGCTTTCGCCTGCGCATCGACAATGCTTCCCACGACCTGTCCGGTCAACCGACCGTCACCAACTCCAAGACGATTTGCTCGCCAAAAATCGAGACCGAGTGACTCGGCGATCGGGTCCAGGATTTCGTGGAACCCGCCACTCACAACACCCACGTGTCCGCCCGCAGAGTGAACTCCGGCAATCAACTCGGGCACCCCGCGTGTCACGGTCACGAGAGACCGAACCTGGTCGAGTTCGGCGATGGGCAAACCCTTGAGTGTGGCCACTCGCGCCGCAAGACTTTCTGAAAAGTCCATCTCTCCGTGCATCGCGCGAGCGGTGATCTCTGCCACAACATCGAGCGAACCTGCGCGTGCGGCAATCAGCTCGATGACCTCGTTTTCGATCAGCGTGGAGTCAACATCCAGCACGACCAGTCGATATGCGGCAGAGGAAGTAGTCACGACTCAATCATGTACCGTTCAGCGACACGAAGCATCCGGCGCTCAGTAGCATGGAGGAATGAGCACGGTTTTTGAACTTTCTGACGTTTCGCTTGTTCGAGACGGGATGACCGTTCTCTCCAACGTGACGTGGAAAGTCGATCAGACTCAGCGCTGGGTTATTCTCGGCCCCAACGGAGCCGGCAAGACATCACTCTTGGAACTCATTGCAGCTTGGGAGAAACCAACGTCAGGGACGGCCGTAGTCCTGGGCGACGATGTGGGCTCTGCCGACACTGATTGGTTGCGTCCACGCGTCGGTCTCGCTTCATCTGGCATGGCCAAGCGCATCCCTGCCTCAGAAACCGTGGAGCAAGCTGTCATCACCGCTGCGTTTGCGGCAGCCGAGTCTCGAGGCGAGAAGTTTGAGGACATCGACGTGCGACGCACGCGGCGCGTCTTGGCAGAATGGCGTCTTGACGGCGTAGCGAATCGTCCATTTGGCAGCCTGAGCGAGGGAGAGACGAAGCGAGCTCAGATTGCTCGCTCCATCATGACCGATCCAGAACTTCTGCTGCTCGACGAACCAGTCGCTGGCCTGGACCTCGGGAGTCGCGAAGAGGTAATGATGATGCTCGGCGCCTTCGCGAGCAACCCCAGTGCACCCGCAATTGTCATGGTCACTCATCACGTCGAAGAGATTCCCGTGGGGTTCACTCATGCACTATTGCTCTCCGGTGGGTCAGTTATCGATCAAGGCCCGCTCGAGACCATGCTGACCAGCGCAAACCTCACGCGCACCTTCGGAGTGACTGTCGACGTCGCTCACGAGGGCGGGCGATACTGGGCCCGAGCGCGGCTCTGACGTCATGTTCTTCGTGCGCCAGATTCCCTGCTAAACTGGCGTGTCGGTTTCATTACCGAATCTTTTTCATCAAATACAAGGATCACTTATGAAGGCTGAAATCCACCCCGAGTACGCTCCGGTCATTTTCCACGACCTCGCATCGGGCACGTCGTTCCTCACTCGCTCGACCGTGAGCTCGAGCAAGATGATGAAGTGGGAAGACGGAAACGAATACCCGGTCATCGACGTTGAAATTTCCAGCGAATCGCACCCGTTCTACACGGGCAAGCAGCGCATCATGGACTCGGCCGGTCGCGTCGAGAAGTTCAACCAGCGCTTCAAAGGATTCGGCGCCTAAGGGCACAAACACCTTTCGAAATCGGGTCGGCTACTGTGCCGGCCCTTTTTCTTTGTCCCAACTAGCCCACTGGCCACGCATCGTTGTCGTCATACATTGGCTTTCCCACGGACTCGCGATAGCGCCGGTAACTCGCTGCCTGCTCGAGCGCCCATTCTTCTTGACGGGCGTGCAGTTCCATGGCGGAAAGATCCAGTTGGTCGAAGTACTTGGCGGCGATTGCCTGAGCTACGCGTCCGGCAGCAATCGCATCTGCGGAAGCATCGTGTGCGTTCTCCAAAACGACGCCATAAAGCTCGGCATTTGCAACGAGGTTGCGAACGCCCTTGCGGTACTTATCGACCTGACGATCAATGACGAGTGGATCGATGATGGGACGAGGTCGATCTAACGCCTCCAAACCGTATCGCTTCGCTTCGCGATCCAGAATCGTGAAGTCGTACGTGGCGTTATACGCGACGACGGGCGTTCCATTAGCGAAGAAGGCAGCAAGATACTCGAGGATTTCGGAGATACTCGACGCCGCTGGTGAACCCTCCTCGCGCATCCGCTGTGTTGTTATTCCGTGCACTCTCGTGGCTTGATCAGGAATCTCGATACCGCAGTCAATGAGCCAATCACGGCTTTCAACGACGGCCCCCGCGTGGTCAAGAAGGCTCACATGTGCCTGCACGATTCGCGTTGTTTCCGGAGCGATGCCCGTCGTTTCAGTATCGAAGACGGCTAGAGAACGAGCCCAGTTAGGCAGTCGGAGTTCAGTCACGAAGTTCACTCTAGGCGTCACTAGTGTCACTACGCTTGAGGCAATGCCTGCACAGGATTTTTACGCCAGCGAACTTGCCGCGATACCAACGCATGCGCACCGCGATAGCGCCGGTGGCGTACAAACAGCATGGTGGAATTACGGCCCAACAACGGGCCCGATTGACCTTGTTCTCGTGCACGGATTCCGTGGGGACCATCACGGACTCGAGCCGTTTGTTGCGAAACTGGGGTCGCGACTCCGCATCGTTGTTCCCGACGTGCCAGGGTTCGGCGATAGCAATGCACTCGCGCCAGCGCAGAGCGGGGAGTCGCGTATCCGCGGGTATGCACAGTGGCTTCAGGCGTTTCTCCGCACCGTCGGGGCTGACTCGTCGACGACAATCCTCGGACACTCTTTCGGATCCATCGTCGTCGCAGCGGCGTTCCACGAAGGTCTGCCTCAGTCGACGTGCGTACTGGTGAACCCTATTGCGGCGAACGCACTTCAGGGTCCGCGTGGGTTGATGACGCGTCTCGCGGTTCTGTATTACCGTGCGTCGACCGCTCTTCCAGAACGAGCTGGCCATGCGTTGCTGCGGAATCGCGCGATCGTTCGCATCATGAGCGCAACAATGACAAAAACAAAAGACCGTGCGCTTCGCCGCTGGATTCATGGTCAGCACGATTCGTATTTCAGCAGCTTCGCAAGTCGAGACAGCGTGCTCGAAGCGTTCCAGGCTTCCGTCGCGCATGACGTGAGTGAGTTCGCAGCCACACTTCCTGCCGGAACCCTGCTCATCGTCGCCGAACGCGACGACATCACCGCCCTTCCTAAGCAACGCGAATTGGCTGCTCGAATCCCGAACTCGCAGCTTGAGGTCGTTCCCGGAGTGGGGCATCTCGTGCATTACGAAGCGCCCGAGTTCGCGGCAACCAAGATTGCCGAGTATCTCTCATCGGGAGGCGCACGTTGACCTCACCGAGACACATTGTTTTTGACGCTCGATACATCCGGCTCGAACATCACGACGGCATTAGTCGGTTCAGCGCTCACGTGGCTGCAGAATTGGCCAAACTCGTGTCGCGACGTAAAGATGTGCGGCTAAGCATTCTTGTGTCGCACGCTGGACAGCGGGCGCGCATCCCTTTTGACGGCCACCTCGAATCGCACATGGTCAGTGAACCCACCAGCCCGCGTGAGCCGTTCGTGGCACTCGCAGTGAATCGCATCGTTCCCGATATCGTGTTCTCGCCGATGCAAACAATGGGGAGTCTCGGGCGTCGATACCGACTGGTTCTGACCGTCCACGACCTCATCTACTACCGTCACCCCATGCCGCCACGCGAGTTCAACGTTGCCGTTCGTGGACTATGGCGTCTCTATCACCTGACTTGGTGGCCACAACGATGGTTATTGCGCGGAGCCGACGCGATTGTCGCTGTGTCTCGAACCACAAAAGACCTGATTTCGACCTATCGATTGACTCAGCGACCGGTGTTTGTTGTTCCCAATGCTGCGACGCCAATACCCGAAGCGCCCGTTCGTCCGTATCGCGACCGAGCCAAACGACTCGTCTACATGGGGTCGTTCATGCCCTACAAGAACGTCGAGACACTCATGCGTGCGTGCGCGCTGTTGCCGGATTTCGAATTGCACCTGCTGAGCAAGGTTTCGCGACGTGATGAGGCCCGGCTCCGTGCACTCGCTCCCTCGGCACGTGTCGTTTTTCACAATGGATGTTCTGACGCCGATTATGTCGAAGCCTTGCGTGGCGCAACCGCTCTGGTCAGCGCCTCCCGCGACGAAGGGTTCGGCATTCCTCTCGTGGAAGCGATGGCGGCCGGCACGCCCATAGTCGTGAGCGACATCCCGATTTTTCGTGAAATCGGTGGAGACGCTGCGCTTTACGCCAGCGCCGAATCCGCCGAGGATTTTGCGCGAACGATTAGAGAACTCGATTCTGAGACGGCGTGGACCCAGCACAGCGCCCTGTCGCTGACCCAGGCGGCTACATTCAGCTGGGAAAACTCAGCACGTGCGCTACTCGATGTCCTCGACGAGGTCTTGAGCACCGAGACGAGCAGCTAGGTCGGCGAGCACGGCGGAGGCGCCGGCGTCGATGCGAAAGTCGGCGAGCGCATCCGCCTTCGTTTCGCCTCGATTGATGATGACCACAGGGATGCGGGACCGACGCGCCTGATCAACAAGCCGAAACCCGGAATTCACCGTCAGCGACGAACCCGCCACGAGCAACACTTCAGCCTTACGAACGAGCGACGTTGCCGATGAGTAGACGCGAAAGGGGACGACCTCACCGAAAAAGACGACGTCCGGCTTGAGCACTCCCGAACAGATGTCGCAAACGGGCACGACGAGTTCGGCAAAGTTCGACACGTCCACGTCACCGTCGGGCGCCAACGGCGCGTCGCCAAGTGCCTCAAGCCAGGGGTTTTCTCGCGCTAAGCGCAACGCAAGTGCACCGCGGTCATACCGCTGACCGCACTCCAAACACACCGCGCGATCAAGAGATCCGTGCAGGTCGATGACGTGTGCACTACCGGCCCTTCGGTGCAATCCATCGACATTCTGCGTCACAATCCCCGTAACAGTCCCCGCAGCTTCAAGAGCAGCGAGGGCACGATGCCCGGGGTTTGGTTCTGCCGCGGCAAAGGTTGACCATCCTCGGTGAGATCCCGCCCAATAGCGCTTTCGGTAGTTCTCGTCGCCGACGAACTGGCTTATATTCATCGGGTTCCGCCGAAGGACGCCCTGACCGCGGTAGTCAGGGATTCCCGAATCAGTGCTGACGCCCGCACCGGTGAGCACAGCTACACGCTTGCCTGCCATGAAGTGAGCAAGGGCATCCATCTCGTGTTCCCACGAGAGCGCCACAGCTTCGCTCGTCATGACCTCAAGAGTATTCGGGTCGCGTTTCCGGCATGTTTCTTCGCCAGCTCCTTCGCTACTTTCCTTCGTTAGGCGGTCGTCGATGAACGCGAGTGTGTGCGCGTCCTGACAAGCTAGGGGAGTGGGAACAGTCGTAACCGTCACAGACGAGCAAGAAGTCGATTTACGTGACTTCCAAGACTTGACCGACGTCTCACTGCGACGCAAGCTCGAACCCGCTGGAGGGCTTTACATTGCAGAGTCCTACAAGGTGATTTCCCGGGCTATCGACGCAGGTCACATTCCTCGCTCGATTTTGACGAGCGAAAAGTACCGGGCCGGCATGGTCGATCTCGCAGCGAAGCTAGATGTCCCCATTTTTGTGGCATCTGATTCGATCATTGAAAGCATCACTGGATACGAGGTTCATCGCGGCGCCCTGGCAGCGATGGAACGGCCGGAACTTCCGACGATTGAAGCCATTCTTGAAGAAGCCAGACTCGTGGTCATTCTTGAAGATTTGGTTGACCACACGAATGTAGGCGCCATCTTTCGTGCCGTCGCTGGCCTAGGAGCAGACGCTGTGATTGTGACACCTGAGTGCGCAGATCCGTTCTACCGTCGCAGTATTCGCGTGAGCATGGGGACCGTTTTCCAAGTTCCGTGGACGAGGGCGCTCTCGTGGCCTGGGTCCCTCGATTCGTTACGCAGTGCTGGATTTCACGTTGCAGGCCTCGCGTTGAGCGACGATGCGGTTTCACTCAAGGATTTCGCTGTACGTCGACCTGAAAAGGTTGCGCTGGTTCTCGGTGCCGAGGGAGATGGGATTTCGTCGCAGACGCTTTGTTACGTAGATTCCGTCGTACGTATCCCGATGCTCCATGGTGTTGATTCACTCAACGTCGCAAGCGCGGCGGCCGTCGCAATTTATGCGCTGACCTAGGATTCCAACGTGGCACGTCACTCTCGAGCTGTCTATCGGCGCCGACGCATTGTCGTATTTGGAACCGCCGGCGTTGTCGGCACACTGGCCCTTTCGCTTTTGGGCATTGGTGTCGCGCCTCTTCCTAGCGCCGCCATTACGCCAACGGCACCGCTCGACTACACGAGTGATCCCGCGACACTGGCCGTTCCGGAGTTTGGCGTTACAGCTGTTCAGGCTGATGGTTTCGGTTTGCTCACCGGCACCGACATGGACAAGCCTGTGTCCATCGCCAGCATCGGAAAAGTCGTCACCGCCTTGGTGGTGCTCGACGCGCGCCCCATTTCAGAGGGAGCGAACGGCGAATCCATCACCTTCGACGCGCAAGACGTGCAGGCCTTCAACGACAGCGTGGCCAACGCGGAATCCCGTGCCGACGTTGTCGAAGGCATGACGCTGAGTCAACGCGACGTCATCAACGTCATGCTCGTCAAATCGGCGAACAATTACGCCCGCACACTCGTGCGCTGGGCGTTTGGCTCCGAGGAAGCTTATGTTGATGCCGCAAACACATGGGCTCAAAACAATGGACTAGCAAACACGACTATCGCAGACGCGAGCGGATTGGACGCGGCAACTCAGAGCAGTCTTGCCGACTTGATCGTGCTCGGTGAGCTGGCCCTCGCGAACCCCGTTACGGCCGTAGCCGTCGCATCAACCACAATCACGGTGGACCCGATTGGAGAGCTCGAAAACAGCAACAAGCTACTCGGCACGTTGGGCGTGAACGGCATCAAGACAGGAACGACGGATGAAGCCGGTGCGTGCCTACTCTTTGCTGCGAACCTGCCCGTGGGAGACCAGACCGTCCGAATAATCGGCGTGACCGTCGGTGCCCCCGACCAACTCGCGTTGACGAGCGCACTCGAGAGTCTTCTTTCGTCGATACAGTCCGGCTTCCACGTGGTCACGCCAATCACACAAGGCGCCGAACTCGCAGTCGCCTCGACAACGTGGGGGAGCTCAGCCGGACTCGCGGCGACAGAGTCCGTCACGCGAGTCGTGTGGTCGAACACCCAAGTCATAGTGACCGTTCCGGCAACAACCAACGCAGTTGGCGGCGAGCAAAGCGTCGCAACGACCATCACGGTTCAAATTGGCGACGAAGTGGTGAGCCTCGACGTCGTTCGGATGTCTCCAATGGAGGATCCCGGATTGCCGTGGCGCGTCGCGCATGTTGCGGAACTCTTCTGATTATCATGAGCGCATGTCATGCATCCGCTTTAACACGCCAGCCCAGGAGCGTCAGCTCGATGTTCTGAACAGCAATCCGATTCTCAACGCTGAATCGGTTGCCGCATTCTTGTCGCCGGACGTTACCGAGACAAAGATTGCGCGTCTGCGCTCCATGGCTAAGGATCGCAATTTCAGCATCCGAGAGAGCGCCGCGCTTCACAAACACACACCCGAAGAGTGTTTCTGGGCACTCGCTAAAGACCGCGTCGAAAGCGTCAGAATCTGCGTCGCCCGAAATGAAGCGACACCGTGTGACGTCCTTCGCCTGCTCGCAAAGGACAAGAGCGAACAGGTGCGTTCTTGGGTGGCTGTCAATTACTTTGTGCCGGCTGACGTGATGCAGGACCTCGCCGAGGATTCCAGCGAAAGCGTGCGGCAGCTCGTCACGTGGAAGTCGAGTTTGGCTCTCCAGGACGCCTAGTCCACTTGCCAACGAGACGAACAGGTCGAAAGAAAACCCCGGACATTTATGTCCGGGGTTTATCTGTGCGCGAAGGGGGACTCGAACCCCCACGCCCGTAAGGGCACTAGCACCTCAAGCTAGCGCGTCTACCATTCCGCCACCCGCGCAGGTGACGATGCTATGCGCATCGAGACACGACACTATCACGAAAAAACTCTCAAGCATTTTCGCTCCGTTCGTCAATTGGTCTCGCGCACTACAGTGTGGTGAACCAGAAAACTTGGCATCTCACAATCAGCAATTTGTTGGGCAAAGCTCGACGCGACTCACGGCAGGAATCAACCATGGGGTGGATTGACGCGATAGTACTCGGCATAGTTCAAGGACTGACCGAGTTCATTCCGGTGTCGTCGTCAGCACATCTTCGCATTGTCGGGGAGCTGCTCCCTGGGGCAAAAGATCCTGGTGCGATCTTCACGGCCGTGACGCAACTCGGCACTGAAGCGGCAGTGCTGATCTATTTTTGGCGCGACATCACACGCATCGTCTCGCGCTGGTTCACGTCTCTGCGATCCGAAAAATCGCAGTTGCGCAAGACGGGTAATCCGGCCGACGTCGTGCACCGGTCAGATCCTGAAGCGCGCATGGGGTGGCTCATCATCGTGGGCACGGTTCCGATTGTCGTACTCGGCTTGTTGTTTCAGGATTCCATCGAGGGGACTCTCCGCAACTTGTGGATCGTCTCGTCCATGCTGATCGGGTTTGGTCTCTTGCTTTTGGTGGCCGATCTCGTGGGACGCAAAACTCGCACACTCACGGAACTCACCGTCGGGCGCGGCATCATCTTCGGATTGGCGCAAGCCCTTGCACTTATTCCCGGCGTTTCACGATCCGGGGGCACAATCACTGCCGGGCTCTTCATGGGCTTCACGCGATCGGCCGCGGCCCGTTATTCGTTCCTCCTCGCGTTACCCGCGGTTTTCGGTAGCGGGTTCTACGAGCTCACCAAAGGTCTCAAGGACCCCTCATCTACACCGTTGCTGGAGACGGCAGTCGCCACGGCGGTCGCATTCGTTGTCGGCCTCGGCGTCATCTCGTTTCTGATGCGATGGCTGTCTCGCCACGGCTATTGGCCGTTTGTTGTGTATCGAGTGCTCGTTGGCGTTGCCGTCATGGTCCTATTGTCGACCGGTGTGCTTCAGCCCTAAGCAGACCACTAAGCCCGGGTCTCTGGCGGCCTGTTGTCTCGACCGCGAAGAAAGCGTTCGAACTCTTCTGCAATCGAATCACCCGAAGCCTCGGGGGAGTCGTACATGTCTCGTTGTTGCTCCAACGATGTGATGTAGGCAGCCATGTCGTCATCCTCGTTCGACAGGCGGTCGACTTGCTCCTGCCATTCGACCGATTCCGTCTCGAGGTCTCCCCGAGGAATGACGACGTCGATAATGGACTCAACTTTGTCCAGCAACGCCAGTGCGGCTTTTGGACACGGTCCATGGTGAACATAATGAGGCACGGATGCCCATACGGAAATGGTGGGAATTCCGGCTCTTTCGGCCGCGTCGGCGAGCACGCCGATGATTCCCGTTGGACCCTCGTAGGTTGAGCGCTCCGCTCCAAACGCCGAACGGACATCCACGTTTTCACTGCTGACAAATGTCGGGATTGGTCGCGTATGCGGAACGTCCGCAAGCATGGCGCCCAACAAGATGACACCTTCAATGTCGACCGCATGGCACATTTCGATGATCTCTCCCACGAAGGTCTGCCAGTTTCGAGAAGGTTCAATGCCACTCAGCAAATAAATGTCGCCGTCACGATTGGCGAGTTGTGGGCCGAGATGCCGTTCTTCTCGCGATTGTCGATTGGGAACCAAAGGGCCATAGAAGGTCGTGGTTGGCCACTCAATCTCGCGAGCACCATCTTCATCGAATGACGCCACCGGTCTTGAGTACTGATAGTCGTAGAACGTTTCCGAGTCCATGACAAGCAGGGGAGTGCTCTCGATGTTTTCTTGAAGTGCCGAGACCGCGGTGCTCGCGGCATCACCCGCGTCGTTCCATCCCTCAAACGAGACGACGAGTACGCGACGTCGGAAGAGCGATGACTCTGTCAAGATTCCCGCCCTTTCTCTTCTCTCGCGACGACCTGATGGCGTGTGACCGCGCGGTTATCAGAATAGGCGAGCGTTCGCCGATGTGTCGCAAAGCATAGGATTGGGAGTCGTGACCGACGCCCAGAATTCCACACGCCGCCCGAGCGCTGTCCTGTGGGACATGGACGGCACCATCATCGACTCAGAGCCGTACTGGGTGGCTGCAGAGATCGATTTGGTGACGCGATTCGGCGGGTCCTGGACTCACGAAGATGGTTTGCAGCTCGTTGGACTGGGTCTCACACATTCTGCTCTCGTGCTCCAAGCCGCTGGCGTGGCCCTCTCTTCGGACGACATCGTCAATGAGTTGACTGATCACGTTATCGAGCTACTCAAGGACTCGGTGCCGTGGCGGCCAGGCGCTATCCAGTTAATGACCGCAATCGCCGAGGCTGGTATTCCGCAGGCCCTCGTGACAATGTCTATCGAGCGCATGGCACGGCGCGTTGCTGAGGTAATTCCCGGTTCCCCTCTGCAGGTTATCGTTTCGGGAGACCACGTAGCCGAGCCCAAGCCGCATCCGGAAGCCTATGTTCTCGGCGCACAGTTGCTCGGTGTTGACGTCTCTCAGTGCATTGCCTTTGAAGACTCAAATGCAGGAATTCAGTCGGCGGCGAGCGCGGGAGCCGTCACCATCGGATTGCCGAACCTGATCGACATTTCGAGCGCCCCGGCGCACGAGTTCTGGGTCTCGCTTGCTGAGAAGTCTCTCGACGATGTCTTCGCGGCTTTCGATTCCGCGCGAGGTGAAACCCCGTGACCAACTCAACTCCGCCTCGCTACAGTTCCGGGCCGTTCCGTTGGGGCGACCGAGTTCAGATCACTGGGCCAAAGAACAAGATGAACACCGTCACTCTTGAAGCGGGAAAAGTTTTTCACACGCATCGCGGTGGCATCGCCCATGAGAACATCGTTGGCCTTCCAGACGGATCTGTCATCGCCAACGACTCAGGGATTCCGCACCTTGTATTGCGCCCGCTCTTGACCGATTTCGTCATGGGCATGCCCCGTGGTGCCGCCATCATTTACCCGAAGGATGCGCAGGCCATCCTTGGTCAGGCCGACATTTTTCCCGGCGCGCGTGTAGTTGAGGCCGGGGTAGGGTCTGGCGCGCTCTCGCTGTGGATTCTTCGTGCGATTGGCCCGTCCGGTCATCTGTTCAGCTTTGAGCGACGCCAGGAATTCGCCGATGTAGCAAGCGCCAACGGTCTGACATATTTTGGAACCGCACCGACGAACTGGACTATTACCGTCGGAGATCTTCAAAATGAACTCCCCGCGGTTGTGGATGCCGGGACCGCCGATCGCGTTGTACTCGACATGTTGGCTCCGTGGGAGTGCGTCGACGCAGTCGAGGAAGCACTCGTTCCCGGCGGTGTCGTGCTCTGCTACGTCGCGACGGTGACACAACTCTCACGAACCGTCGAGGCATTTCGGGCTAGCGAGCGCTTTACGCACCCGATATCCAGCGAGACCATGATTCGCGGCTGGCATGTCGAGGGACTCGCTGTTCGTCCAGAGCATCGCATGGTCGGCCACACTGGTTTCCTCATGACCGCTCGTCTCCTAGCTCCGGGGGCGGATCTGCCCGAACTCAAACGTCGCGCTTCAAAAAGCGATTTCGAAGACGAAGACGTCGAAGCCTGGACTCCCGGCGCTCTCGCCGAAAGGCACGTCAGTGACAAGGTCTTGCGCAAGCGAATTCGCGCAGCTGAAGACAGTGCCCGCCTGTCAGCCGATTCTCACGAATCGAATCAGTAGAATCGTCACGGTTCACGCGAAAACGCCCTGAACATTCCTCATCACCCCTCATCTCTTGAATCGAGTTTCCGTGCGCAAATTGTTCGCCGTTACGACCGGTATCGCCCTCGTCTTCGGTCTGTCCGCATGTGCGGCTACCAGTGATTCCGCAGGCGCGTGCACGAGCGCTACTGTCGCCGGCGATGCCACGAAGGCTGTGACCGTTGAAGGCGGATTTGACCAGAAGCCAACGGTGACGTTCGCAGCACCCATTCGGGCTAGCGAGACGCAACGAGAGGTGCTGGTTACCGGAACAGGCAAAGCTATCGCCGATGGAGAAACCGTCAACATCAACTTCTCGGCATACGACGGGGCCACAGGCAAGAACCTGGCTGATAGCCCGTATGACGGCGCAACCTACCTGACGATTTTGAACGAACTCAGCACTGACCCGAACTCTGGTGCTGCTCTGCCGGGCATCGTCAAGGCGATTCAGTGCTTGCCCATCGGCTCGCGCGTGGTTGCCGTGACGTCCGCCGCCGATGCTTTCGGTGAGTCGGGTAACTCTCAGCTCGGCGTTGCCCCCGATACATCCCTCGTGATTGTGGCTGATGTGGTTTCTGTTTCAGTAACACGAGCTTGGGGCACAGACCAGCCCGCACCTGATGGGTTCCCGTCGGTCGTTCTCGATCCCAAGACGGGGCAACCCGGCGTGACAATGCCGAAGGATGCGCCACCGACGGAAACCAAGATTGCCGTTTTGAAGAAGGGCGATGGCGAAGTTGTTGGTGACAACGCCGATGTCGAAGTTCAGTACTCGGGTTACATCTGGCAGACCGGTGAGATCTTCGACTCGAGCTGGACCAAGGGCCAAACCGCAACCTTCAACGTGAACCAGGTCATTGCCGGATTCCGCGACGCACTCGTCGGTCAGACAGTCGGCTCGCAAGTCGCTGTCATCATTCCTCCAGACCAGGGCTACGGCGCCAACCCGCCGTCAGGTTCAGCAATCACCCCGACGTCGACGTTGTTCTTCGTGGTGGACATTCTCGGCATCAAGTAGTCGCTTTTCGTGCGCGACAAAGGTCGCGTGCGACCAGAGGGGCATGACCTCCCATACGCGGGCGGGGCATGCCCTTTTGTGCCCCATCGAAGCCGTAGAATCGAGTCACTAATGTGGCGGATGCGAGGAGTGAGTTCATGCCGGCGAAGGTGACCAAGGACGAGCGCATTTTCAGCTTGATTCTTGCTCTCGTGGCGTCCCGAGATGGCCTGACCAAGCAGCAAATCCTGTCGACCGTTCACGGCTACGCACGGGACTACGCCACGACCAAGAATCGCGAAGCGCTAGAACGCAAGTTCGAGCGCGACAAGGGCGACATCCGCGATATGGGTGTCAACATCGAGATGATTGAGCCCACCGGCGAAGCGGGCACCACGCACAATCAGCGCTACTTCATCAGTCACAGCGACTATGACCTGCCTGAGTCGATGACGTTGACGCCGAAGGAAATGACTCTTCTCAGCTTGGCCGGACGAGCGTGGCAAGAACGCAGTTTGATGGAAGACGCCCGCAATGGGCTCACCAAGTTGACAGCGCTGGGTGTCGACGCTGACGACTCACTCGTAGGCGTGTCTCCGCAAATGGCTACCGGCGGTCGTGTTGTCGGCATCGTGAGTTCGGCCATTGACTCGCACAGCGTCCTCCACTTTCAATACTTCAAGCCTGGAGATGTGGCCGCAAAATCTCGAATGGCTGCACCACTCGGGCTCCTGTTTTGGAAGGGTCATTGGTACATGCTCGCTTTTGACCTTCTTGCTGGCGGCGAGCGCACCTTTCTTCTCGATCGCATCACAAGCGAACCCACCGTCGACGACAAGATCACACATGATCGCGAATCTGAAGACTATGCGGCTCGCTTGCAGGACGAGCTTGAGGCACTCGAAAAACTCAACGAGGCAACCATCGAGTTGGCGCCTGGATCGGATGCGCGACTGCGCTTGACCGTGAAATACGGCTTCCTCACTGACACCGCGACAATCTACGTTCCGTATGCCGACGAGGCACTTCTCGCGGATGAACTCGCGAGTTTTGGCCCTGAAGTAAAGGTGCTTGCTCCAGAAGGTTTGGTCGACGCGGTCAAACAGCGATTGACCAGCGTCATCGAAGCCCACAAGGTGGTGAAGTAGTCATGGCGAGCAAGCGCGCTCAGCCCGTCGAGCCCTCGGAGGAGTTCGACCTCCTCTCCGATAGGGCGCACGAAGCCTCACCCGATGTCGACGAATCTGCGACACGACGGTCCCGCCGTCCGATAAATCCTGCGAACGAAGCTGCCGATCGCGTTCGACTTCTGTTGACGATTCCGCCATACCTCATGAGTCGAGGTGAAGTTCCTATCTCGCGCCTTGCCCGCGACTTCAACATTTCGATTTCCACCGCGGACGCGCTCGTGCGCACGCTCGCCGTTTCTGGTTTGCCCGGAAGCGACGGCTCGTACATGCCGTACGACCTTTTCGACATCGACTGGGACCTGTTCCTCA
>JBFYOK010000073.1:0-6529 GCA_041303845.1 Microbacteriaceae bacterium
CGCTCCTCGCTCATCTCCCAATTCTGCAGGCGGACGGTTTTCCCGTGCTCATCGGGGCCTCACGCAAGAGGTTCATCGGCGAACTCATGTCCCCCGATGCCCCCATGAATGAGCGCGACGCACCGTCGGCGGTCGTCGCTGCGCTCGCCGTGAGCGCTGGCGCGTGGGGGGTTCGTGTGCACGACGTGCGCATGACAAAGCTTGCTCTCGCTGTGCACGCGAGATGGGAGAACGCACGATGAACGATCGCACCACGTCAGATGTGAACACGCCAGATCGAATCGAACTGCGCGGACTCGCGGTGTACGCCCACCACGGCGTCTTCGAACACGAGCGCATGTTCGGTCAAGAGTTCATCGTCGACCTGATGGTCGAGGTCGACACACGTAAAGCTGCTGCGTCGGATGACGTCGCAGACGCAGTGAACTACGGCACCCTTGCGCTGACCGTTGCGCACGAGGTTAAGCGCGACCCGGTGAACCTGTTGGAGACGCTGGCCGCGCGTGTTGCATCCGCAGTGTTGGCTGATCCGCGCATTGAGGCGGTCGAGGTGACGATTCACAAACCACAGGCCCCCATCGAAACCACATTCTCTGATGTCACGGTCACTATTCGTCGAACTCAAGGAGACCGCGAGTGAGTTCCCGCGCGCCGAGCCAGTCGGTGACTCGTGCCGTGATTGCACTCGGCGGCAACATCGGCGACCGCCATGCGACGTTGGATTCAGCTCTCGCTGGAATGTCCGCACACAATCACATTGAGCTCGTCGCCGTGTCGACGTTCATCGAAACGGTTGCTGTTCACGTTGACGGACCAGACGAGGATGCCCCGCGATACCTCAACGCAGTGGCCCTCGTCGACACCTCGCTGGATGCATTTGCCCTGCACGATGTTTTGCGCACACTCGAGAATGACCTCGGGCGCGAACGCCACGAACGCTGGGGAGACCGCACCCTCGACCTCGATCTCATCGACTTCGGCGGAAGCGTCATTGATACTCCGGACTTGACGGTTCCGCATCCGCGCGCGCACGAACGACTTTTTGTGCTCGATCCGTGGCTTGAAATCGACCCCGAGGCCACACTGCCGGGCATCGGTTCGATGGTGAACGCGCGTAAGGTGCTGTCATGAAGCGAACATCCGTCGGACTCTTGATTGGTCTCGCCGCCATGGGTTTCGCGGTCGCTTACCTTGGCCAGCTGCTTGTGCAAACCACCGGCGGTGTGACCATCGTTCCGCCGATTTCGCTTGAAATCTCTCTCGTTGTCATCGCAATCGCAATTGTCGGAATGGCACTTCCTGTGCGACGGAGAGTTACGGGCAAGCGCAAGCAACCACTCGACCCGTTCTATGCGGTGCGCGTTGCGGTGTTGGCGAAGGCGTCGGCACTGACCGCAGCCATTCTTCTCGGCGCAGGCGCTGGCATGCTGCTTGTTTTGCTCAGCCGGCCAGTTTTTCCGAGCTGGGGACTGCTGATGCCGGCAATCGGGCTCGTCGTATGTTCGCTTGTGCTCATTGTCGCGGGGCTCGTTGCCGAGTGGATGTGCGTGCTCCCACCTGACAAGCCGGAGAACGACTCGACGAAGGTTTCTGGCGGAAAGGACCCCGGACATGAACCCGCCACGTGACGGACGCCTCGGGGTCGGCGTCATCGGTTCCGGCCGAGTGGGGCCGGTTCTCGGCCAAGCACTGGCCGGCGCGGGCCACGCCATAGTCGGAATCTCTGCCGTCTCAGCCAACTCTCGTGAACGAGCCGAGACACTGCTGCCCGATGTTCCCATTCTCGAAGTTCTGCAGATTGTCGAGCGCAGCGAACTGGTCTTGATTGCGGTTCCGGATAATCAGCTCGCCGACCTCGTCGAAGGACTCGCGCAAGCCGGCGCATGGCAGGCCGGCCAAATCGTGGTCCACACGTCACCGAACTTCGGCCTTGATGTTCTCGCCCCGGCGCGCGCGCAAGGTGCGATTCCCATCGCGCTTCATCCGGCGATGTCATTCACGGGAACGAGCGTCGATGTTGCTCGACTGTCAGAGTGCTGCATGGCCGTCACGGCCCCCACTCCGGTGCTCCCGATTGGACAAGCACTCGCGGTCGAAATGGGAGCAGAACCGGTCGTCATCGCTGACGAAGATCGCGGGCTCTACGCCGAAGCAGTCGAGACGGCAAGCAGCTTCTCGTCGGCAATCGTCAATCAGGCGCGCGCGTTGCTCGAGCAGGCAGGGGTCGAGGGTCCCTCGAGAATTCTTGGTCCGGTCATCCGTTCGACCATCGATAACGCACTGATGAACAACCGCGTTTCCGGTGGTGTCGACGCGGCAATCACCGACTAGGCGCCTCATGCCGGACATTCTGCACAGCCAATCGGATCTCGATCGTTGGCGCGCTGCCCAGGAGGCTCACTCGACAGCACCAACGATTGCGCTGGTGCCGACGATGGGGGCACTTCATGACGGGCACCTCGAGCTTGTACGCCGGGCTCGCGAAATGGCTGACCTCGTCGTGGTCTCGATTTTCGTCAACCCTCGACAATTCGGTGCGGGTGAAGACTTCGACAAGTATCCCCGCACGCTCGACGCCGACGTGGGACTACTCGAGGGCGTTGCTGATGCTGTTTTCGCCCCGACGGTTGACGACGTCTACCCACGAGCACAGCAATCGTCTGTGCCGACCTACACAGCCGGCGTGGTTGGTGACACATACGAGGGCGCGGCACGACCCGGTCACTTTGATGGCATGCTGACCGTCGTTGCCCGACTGTTTGCCATGGTGAAACCCGATGTTGCCGTGTTCGGCCAGAAGGATGCCCAACAGGTCTTCCTCGTACGTCGACTGATCGCCGACCACTTTCCCGACATCGCACTCGAGGTAATCCCCACCGTGCGTGAGCCGGACGGTCTCGCTATGTCGAGCCGAAACCGGTTTCTGTCCGCTGCCGAACGAACGCACGCACTCGTCTTGAGTCGTGCACTGGCCTTGGCGACTCATTCCCCGGCGAAGGCACTCCCCACCATGCGCGCGCTCATCGAATCAGAACCCAATGTGGTTCTCGACTACGTCGACGCAGTAGACGCGAGCACGTTTGAACCCGTTGTTGGCTCTGCAAATGGCGTTGGAGCCGCACTGACGTACATCGTCGCGGCACACGTGGGCGGCACGCGACTGCTCGACACCGTCGACGTTTCCTAGCCGCCAGCCGCCAGCCGCTAACCACCAGCCGCTAGCCGCCAGCCGCGTGTTCGAGCGGGCTCGGCGCCATCATCTGAGCACGAGTGCAATTTGGGTCTGAACTAGACTCGACCCCATGAGTGACCAGTCCGCGCCCGAGTCATCGTCGATCGAACTGACCGCGGAAGAGGTCTTCGAACAGAAGGCTGTTCGTCTCGCGAAACGCGACAAGCTCAACGATCTCGGGCTTGAGGCCTATCCCGTTTCCTTGCCCATCACCGGCACCATTGCTGAATTGCGAGACCGCTTCGGCGGGCTTGAGGCCGACGCCACGACAGGCGTGACGGCGGGTATCGCTGGCCGTGTCGTGTTTTCTCGCAACACCGGCAAACTGTGTTTCGCCACGCTGCAATCGGGTGATGGCAGTCGCATTCAGGCGATGTTGTCGTTGGACCAGGTTGGCGACGAGTCTCTCGATCTCTACAAGGAAATGGTCGACTTGGGTGACCACCTGTTCGTCAGCGGCGAGGTCATCTCAAGCCGACGCGGCGAACTGTCCATCATGGTTACCGAATGGAAGGTGGCTGCCAAGGCGCTATTGCCCTTGCCGAACCTGCATAACGAGCTGAGTGAAGAAAGCCGCGTTCGCAGCCGCTACCTCGATCTGATTGTTCGCGAGCAGGCCCGCGCAACTGTGTTTGCACGCGCAAAGGTGATGCAGTCGTTGCGTTCGACGTTCACGAGCCGCGACTTCGTTGAGGTCGAGACGCCCATGCTTCAGGTGATTCATGGTGGGGCATCCGCTCGCCCGTTTGTCACCCACTCGAACGCATTCGACATGGAGCTTTTTTTGCGCATTGCTCCGGAGCTGTACCTCAAGCGCGCAGTGGTCGGCGGCATCGAGCGGGTCTACGAAATCAATCGCAACTTTCGCAATGAGGGCGCCGACTCGACGCACAGCCCGGAATTCGCGATGCTCGAAGCGTATGAGGCTTACGGCGATTACTCGACGATGGCCGAGCTGACCCAGACACTCGTTCAAGACGCCGCTCATTCGGTCGCCGGAAGTCACGTCGTCACGTGGGCAGACGGCACGGAGTATGACCTCGGTGGCGAGTGGGACCGCATCAGCATGTATCACTCGCTCTCAACGGCTTCTGGTGTTGACATCACGCCGCAGACGAATGTGGATGACCTGCAGAAGCTCGCCGACAAAGTCGGAGTTGAGGTCGCTCATGCCAACCACGGCAAGCTCGTGGAAGAGCTTTGGGAGCACTTCGTCAAGGGTGACCTCGTTCGCCCAACCTTTGTGCTCGATTTCCCCGTCGAGACGAGTCCCCTCGTTCGCGCACACCGCTCGATTCCGGGTGCCGTGGAGAAGTGGGACCTCTATGTGCGTGGCTTCGAACTGGCAACGGGCTATTCCGAGTTAGTGGATCCGGTCGTTCAGCGCGAGCGCTTCATCCAGCAGGCGCAGCTTGGCGCCACAGGCGACCTCGAGGCAATGCGCCTCGATGAAGAGTTCTTGCGCGCACTCGAGCACGGCATGCCACCGACGGGCGGAATGGGAATGGGCATCGACCGGCTTCTCATGGCCATCACCGGTCTGGGCATTCGCGAGACAATTCTTTTCCCATTGGTCAAGTAGCCGGTCGAGACGAGCGGAACACAGTGCTCTCAACGCGACACAATTGTTCGCGCGACTAGGCTGACCGTATGGAGAACTGGTGGGTAAACGCGCTCTGGTCGGTCACGCCGACGGCGATTCTTGCCGTGTTGTTCTGGCTCATCATTCGATCGATTCTGCGGGCGGACCGCACGGAGCGTGATGAGTTCGCGAAGGTTGAAGAGCAGGAGCGCGCAAAGCGCGGAATGAAATCACAGGGCTCTTCATGACTTTTCCTGAGTCCGGGTTCTCGTGGACATTTTGGTTGGCCGTCGCCGCAATTGTCATTGACCTCGTCATTCGTATCGTCGCACTCGTTGTCGTCCCGCGAAATCGACGACCGGGTTCGGCTATGGCTTGGTTGCTCGCCATCTTCTTCATTCCGTATCTCGGTGCCATTTTGTTTCTCCTCATCGGCAGTCCGCGCCTGGGTCGTCGTCGCCGACTCAAGCAACAGGAGATCAATCAGTTCATTGAAGACGCAACCAAAGACGTAGAGCTGACTCCAAAAGATGGCCACTGGCCTCGCTGGCTCAAGCAGGTCGTTGAGCTGAACCGCACCCTGGGCGCGCTCCCCATCGTGGGCGGCAACGATGCTGAGTTGATGAGCGACTACAACGAGATCATCCGTCGAATTGCAGCCGACGTGGACAAAGCGAAGAAGTTTGTGCACATCGAGTTCTACATCTTCTCGAGCGACACCGTCACGGAGCCGCTCTTTGTTGCGATGGAGAAGGCGATTGCTCGCGGGGTGAAGGTTCGGGTTTTGTTCGACCACGTGGCCGGCCTGAGAACTGTCAGTTATCGGGCGACGCGACGCCGACTGACGAAGATTGGCGCGGAGTGGGAACTCATGCTTCCGTTCGCCCCTCTGCAACGCAAATACGAGCGCCCAGACTTGCGAAACCACCGCAAATTAGTGGTCGTCGACGGGCTCGTCGGGTGGATGGGTTCTCAGAACATCATCGATTCGACGTACCTCAAGAAGTCGAACATCAGGCGCGGGTTGCATTGGCTCGACGCCATGGTTCGACTTCAGGGGCCCATTGTGCGCGGGCTTGACGTCATCTTCTTGACGGATTGGTATAGCGAACGCGACGAGCTTCTGCCAGTGGAAGAAATGGCTCCGGCAAATCGTCACACTTCACAGCAGAATCTTGACTGCCAGATTGTGCCGAGTGGCCCCGGGTTCGCGACCGAAAACAACTTGCGACTATTTCTCGCTCTGCTCTACGCCGCCACCGAGAAAATCATCATCACGTCACCGTACTTTGTGCCCGATGAAGCACTGATGTATGCCATCACGACGGCCACGCGCCGCGGTGTACACGTCGAACTCTTCGTGTCGGAAGAGGGAGATCAGGCGCTTGTGTATCACGCGCAACGTTCCTACTACGAGCAACTGTTGGAGGCGGGTGTTGTGATTTGGCTCTACAAGGCGCCGACCATCCTGCACTCAAAGCACATCAGCATCGACAATGACGTGGCGGTCATTGGCTCGAGCAACATGGACATGCGCTCGTTCTCATTGAACCTCGAAGTGTCACTTCTGGTGCGAGGCAAAGAGTTCGTTCGACAGATGCGCGACGTCGAGCAACAAAACCGAGACATGAGCCGTCAGCTCACGCTCGAAGAGTGGGGTCGTCAGCCGTTCCTGCGAACCGTCCTCGACGGGCTTGCGCGCTTGACCTCTGCAT
>JBFYOK010000074.1:0-17240 GCA_041303845.1 Microbacteriaceae bacterium
GACTTGGACAGGGCGGCAGCGTCATTTGGGAAAACCCACACTTTGACGGAAAGCGGAAGTAGAAATCATGGGCATGTATGACAACGTTGATTTCTCGGAGCTCCTTGCGCTCTCGGATGAGGAAGTGGTCACCCACTCCACCGTCACGGACATCGTCTTGGCCTCCGGTCGTGTACTCGCGCTGCTGACGCTCGACAACGGCTTGGATCACACCCGCCCCAACACGCTGGGGCCGCGAACAATGATGGGGCTCGACGACACTCTTGTGTCGCTCTCTCACCGCGCTCACGCGGGCGAGATTCACGGCGTCGCGGTCACTGGCAAGCCATATTTCTTGGCAGCCGGAGCAGATCTCAGTCGGGTTGCGGACATCCCGTCGAAGGCAGCCGCTCGCAAGCTGGCTGAACTTGGGCACCGCGCCCTCGGTCGTCTCCGTGAGCTCGGCGTTCCGTCGTTTGTCTTCATCAATGGGCTGGCTCTGGGAGGTGGGCTCGAGATCGCGCTCAATGCGGACTATCGCACACTGGACTCCAGTGCCCCGGCAATCGCCTTGCCTGAAGTTTTTCTTGGGCTCGTTCCCGGCTGGGGCGGGGCTTACCTGTTGCCTAACCTCATCGGCATTGAGAACGCTCTGACCGTCATGCTCTCAAACCCCTTGAAGAACAATCGGATGCTCTCCGCTAAAGAGGCCTTCGATCTCGGAATTGCCGATGCAATGTTTGGTCCGGGACGCTTTCTTGAGCAATCACTCGAGTGGGCAGACAAGGTTCTGGGCGGCGCAAAAGTCAAGCGCCCACACGAGCCGGGCAAGGTCGAACGTGCGATCAAGTGGGATGCTGCAATCAAGATTGCCCGTTCAACCGTTGCCAAACGCATCGGCACTGTTGCCAAGTCCCCGTTCGCAGCTCTCGACCTCATGGCTGCGGCAAAGAGCGGCACTCGTGACGAAGGCTTCGCCCGCGAAGATGACGTCCTTGCTGAACTCATTGCCGGAGATCAGTTCCAGGCCAGCATCTATGCGTTTAACCTGGTGCAAAAGCGGGCGAAAAAGCCTGCAGGAGCACCGGATCCAAAGCTCGCAACCAAAATCTCCAAGGTCGGAGTCATCGGTGCAGGCCTCATGGCTCGCCAATTCGCGCTCCTATTTGCCCGAAGATTGCGGGTGCCGGTTGTCTTGACAGACATCGACCAGGATCGCCTTGATCAAGCACTCGAGTACATTCATGGAGAAATCGACGCTCTACTCGCGAAAAACAGGATTGGTTCTGACGATGCGGGTCGCGTGCGAGCTCTCGTGTCTGGCTCGACGGACCCGGCCGCATTTGCTGATGCTGACTGGGTGATCGAAGCCGTATTCGAAGAGCTCAGTGTCAAGCAAGAAGTCTTTGCAAAGTTTGAAAAGATCATCCCCGAGACAGCAATCTTGGCAACGAATACGTCGTCATTGTCGGTCAAAGAGATCGGCTCAAGGCTCGCTCACCCGGAGCGCCTGGTGGGTTTCCACTTCTTCAATCCGGTTGCCGTAATGCCACTCATCGAAGTCGTTCGTGCTCCCCTCACAAACGATGCAACGCTGGCCACAGCCATGAACGTGGCCAAATTGCTCAAGAAGACGGCTGTCATTACTGCCGACACACCCGGGTTTGTCGTGAATCGACTTCTGGCAAAGCTCTTGGGTGAAGCGATGCACGCCGTCGACACGGGTACCCCGTTTGAGGTCGTGGAAGCCGCGCTTGATTCGTTTGGGATGCCCATGGGCCCGTTCGAGCTGCTTGACCTTGTCGGACTCAAGGTCGGGGCACACGTGCTCGACACCCACCATGCAGCTTTCCCTGAACGCTTCTTCCGCAGCGATAATCTTCACGCCCTCGCCGAGGCCGGTGTTTTGCTCAGCCGTGACAAGAAGGGCAACATTACTGGTTTTGATGACAAGGCAAAGGCACTGGTTGCCGGAGGCTCGTCCCCGATGACCGGAGAGCAGTTGAATAAGCGAGTGGAAGACGGTCTTGCCGACGAAATTGCTCGCATGCTCCATGACAAAGTCGTTGGGTACCCTGAGGACATCGACCTGTGCATGATCATGGGGGCCGGTTGGCCCTTCCAAATGGGCGGAATCACGCCGTACCTGGACAGAGTCGGAGCGAGCAAGCGCGTCAACAAGAAGCTCTTCCACTCGCCCCCGATAAAAGGTGTCGACTAGACGCGCTGTCTAGTTAGTGGGCTTGACGTGCTCGCTTGTGACCGCAGGTTCATCGAGCGGTCGGGCAATCGGGACCTTGCTTCCGAGGACCTGCGCAATCACGTCTCGAGCGATTGCCGCTGACGTCAGCCCGGCGTCTTCGAGAATTTCCTCACGCGTCGCGTGCTCGATGAATTCATCGGGTAAGCCGAGCTCGTCCACTGCGGTGTCAACGCCGGCGCTGCGCAAGTCCTGACGAATGCGCGTGCCAATTCCCGCGACGCGCACGCCATCTTCTAGTGAGATGACGAGGCGGTGATCGCGAGCAAGCTCAACGATGCTACCGGGCACCGGGACTACCCAGCGTGGATCTACAACCGTCGCACCGATCCCCTGTTGGGCAAGGCGATCTGCAACCTCTAGGGCAGTGCGCGCAAAACTACCAATGGCGACGATGAGCACGTCCTTATGTGCGGCCTCGCGCAGCACATCCACACCGTCTTTGGTTCGACGAACAGCGGGGATATCCTCACCAACTGCCCCCTTGGGATAACGAATGACCGTGGGTGCATCGTCAATGGCCATTGCCTCAGCGAATTCCTCACGAAGGCGCGTTGCGTCACGAGGTGCCGCGATGTGAATTCCCGGAACAACTTGAAGCATGGCGAGATCCCAGATGCCGTGGTGGCTCGCACCGTCTGGACCGGTAATGCCAGCGCGGTCGAGCACAAACGTGACGCCAGCCTTGTGAAGTCCGACATCCATCAAGACCTGGTCGAAAGCACGGTTGATAAACGTCGCGTACAGTGCGACAACTGGGTGAAGGCCGCCGTAGGCCAGTCCCGCAGCTGACGTGACCGCATGCTGTTCAGCGATACCGACATCAAGCACGCGGTCGGGAAACTTTTCCGACATGGCCAACAGACCCGTGGGTCGCAACATGGCTCCTGTGATGGCCACGACGCGCTCGTCGACGGAGGCACGCGCGACAAGTTCCTCGCCAAACACGTCGGTCCAGGTCAACTTGCTTGTTGAAGAAATCGGAAGCCCGGTGTCAGGGTGAATCTGGCCGACCGCATGAAATTGATCTGCATCGTCATCGCGCGCCGGGGCGTAACCACGACCCTTTTCTGTGATGGCGTGCACGATCACGGGAGCACCGTAGTTCTTGGCCTGACGAAGCGCCGCTTCCATCGCTGTCAGGTCATGTCCATCTACGGGCCCTAGATACTTGATGTCGAGGTTCGCGTAGAGGGCCTGGTTGTTCGTGAAGCGACTCAGGAACCCGTGAATGCCACCTCGAATACCGCGATAAAAGGCGCGCGCAGTTGGCCCCATCTTGGCAAACGCTTTGCGGCTAGAGAAGTGCAAGTTTCGATATGTCGGGCGAGTGCGAACGCGATCCAAGTAACGGGCAATTCCACCGATGGTCGGTGCATATGACCGCCCGTTGTCATTGACAACAATGACCAAGTTGCGCGTGTTGTCGTGGCTGATGTTGTTGAGAGCTTCCCAGGTCATTCCACCCGTCAGCGATCCGTCACCCACAACCGCAACAACGTGCCGGTCGCCCTGTCCTGTCATCTCGAATGCCCGAGAAATACCATCCGCCCACGAAAGTGAACTTGACGCGTGAGAACTTTCGACGATGTCGTGTGGTGATTCCGACCGCTGAGGGTAGCCAGCTAGTCCTCCTCGTGCGCGCAGGCGCGAGAAATCTTGCCGGCCGGTAACCAACTTGTGTACGTAGGACTGGTGTCCCGTGTCCCACACAATCGAATCCTTCGGGGAATCGAAAACGCGGTGAAGAGCGAGTGTGAGCTCGACGACGCCAAGATTTGGTCCGAGGTGACCACCCGATCGCGCAACCTCCGCAACAAGAAACTCCCGAATCTCTGCGGCGAGTTCTTGCATTTGAGCGTGCGTCAGTCCGTCAAGATCGCGAGGACCCTTGATGGATGGAAGTAGCGCCATGGATGAAGTCTAACTTTCGATTCAGTTAGGCAACCAGTGAGCGGAGCACGTATTGAAGGATTCCACCGTTGCGGTAGTAGTCAGCTTCACCAGGTGTGTCGATTCTCACGTGGGCATCAAACTCAATGGTGGGTTTACCCGCAGCTGAGTGCTCACTCGGTGACGCGGTCACGTGCACGGTCTTCGGAATGAGGCCGTTGTTGAGCTCGTCGATGCCAGAGATAGAAATAACCTCCGTGCCGTCAAGCCCCAACGTCTCCCAAGTCTCACCCGCAGGGAACTGCAGCGGAAGAACACCCATGCCAATCAGATTCGAACGGTGGATTCGCTCAAAGCTCTGTGTGATGACTGCCTTCACACCCAGGAGGCTCGTGCCCTTGGCTGCCCAGTCTCGGGACGAGCCCGAACCGTATTCCTGCCCTGCCAGAATTACCAGCGGCGTTCCGGCCGCCTGGTAGTTCACGCTGGCGTCGTAGATGAAGGCTTGCGGAGCATCCGCCAATGTGAAGTCGCGTGTGTAGCCGCCCTCAACGCCGTCAAGAAGTTGATTCTTGAGGCGTATGTTCGCAAACGTTCCTCGAATCATCACCTCGTGATTTCCACGACGAGACCCATACGAGTTGTAGTCACCGCGAGCCACGCCGTGCTCATCGAGGTATTGCCCCGCAGGCGTGCCTGCCTTGATGTTGCCCGCTGGAGAGATGTGGTCTGTCGTGACGGAATCTCCGAGCGTAGCCAGCACGCGCGCGCCAGAGATGTTCGTTACTGGAGTGGTCTGCATCACCATGCCGTCGAAATACGGAGGTTTGCGAACATACGTTGAGTTAGCATCCCATGCGAAAGTGTCACCCGTGGGGGTCGGGAGGCCCTTCCAACGCGCGTCGCCGTCGAATACGCCCGAATACTCGTGCGTAAACATTTCGCGGTCGATTGATGAATCGATGGTGGCTTGAACTTCTGCCGAATCAGGCCAGATGTCCTTGAGGAATACAGGGTTCCCGTCGGAACCCTCACCAAGAGCCTCGGTTTCAAAGTCGAAGTCCATGGTGCCCGCCAGCGCGTACGCGATGACAAGCGGTGGGCTGGCCAGGTAGTTCATCTTCACGTCGGGATTAATCCGACCCTCAAAATTTCGGTTGCCCGAGAGGACAGCAGTAACGGAAAGATCGTTTGCGTTGACTGCGGCGGAAACTTCCTCAGGAAGCGGACCGGAGTTTCCGATGCATGTCATGCACCCGTACCCAACAGGATAGAAGCCAATTTCGTCGAGGTACTCGGTCAAGCCGGACTTGTCGTAGTAGTCGGTCACGACTTTCGAACCGGGAGACAGTGTTGTCTTCACCCATGGCTTCGACTTCAAGCCTTTCTTCGCAGCGTTACGCGCCAAGAGTCCAGCGGCAATCATGACCGAAGGGTTTGATGTGTTTGTGCACGACGTGATGGCTGCAATCGTGACAGCTCCACTTTTGAGTTCGAACTCTTCGCCGCCGTCGACTGACACCATGGCTGGTGTGCCGGCCGTGTAGCTCTTGATGTCCTTGTTGAACTGTGACTTGGCCTGAGAAAGCTCAATCCGATCCTGTGGTCGCTTGGGACCAGAGATCGAAGGAACAACCGTTGAGAGGTCAAGTTCGAGGTATTCACTGAACACAGGCTCGACCGCCGGGTCAAACCAGAGACCTTGCTCCTTCGAGTAGGCCTCAACGAGCGCGACCTGCTCGTCGCTGCGGCCGGTCAAGCGCAGGTAGTCAAGTGTCACATCGTCGACGGGGAACATCGCCGCCGTCGAGCCGAACTCGGGGCTCATGTTGCCGATCGTGGCTCGGTTCGCCAGTGGAACAGATGACACGCCGGGGCCGTAGAACTCAACGAACTTTCCGACAACCTTGTGAGCGCGCAGCATCTCAGTGATTGTGAGGACCACATCAGTAGCGGTGACGCCGGCGGGAATCGCACCTGAGAGCTTGAATCCGACAACCTTGGGGATGAGCATCGAGACGGGCTGCCCAAGCATTGCCGCCTCGGCTTCAATTCCTCCCACACCCCAGCCGAGTACTCCAAGGCCGTTGACCATCGTCGTGTGTGAGTCCGTTCCGACACAGGTGTCTGGATATGCCTGAGTGGCCCCGTTCACCTCCCGAACCATCGTGACTCGGGCCAGATACTCGATGTTGACCTGGTGCACGATGCCGGTTCCCGGTGGAACGACCTTGAAGTCATCGAATGCCGATTGCCCCCAACGCAAGAACTGGTAGCGCTCTCCGTTGCGCTCGTACTCAATATCGACATTCTTTTCGAGAGCATCACTGCTCCCGAACAAGTCGGCAATAACCGAGTGGTCGATGACGAGTTCGGCTGGGGCCAATGGGTTGACTCGCTTCGGGTCGCCCCCGAGCGCTGCCACGGCTTCGCGCATCGTTGCCAGGTCGACGACACACGGCACGCCAGTGAAGTCCTGCATGATGACGCGGGCGGGCGTGAACTGAATCTCGGTGTCCGGTTCGGCTGAGGGAACCCAAGCACCCAGCGCGCGAATCTGATCCGCCGTGACGTTGGCGCCGTCCTCGGTGCGCAACAGGTTCTCCAGCAAAACCTTTAAGCTATAGGGCAGCTTTTCGTGACCGGGAACGGATGCGATGCGGAAGATCTCATACGTCTTTCCACTCACTGAAAGGGACGAACGGCTTCCAAAACTGTCGACGGCAGACAACACTGTGCTCCTCAGCTAGCAGGGCGAGATGGTGAGAACGGATGAACCGTGCTCGTGCCCAAATTTATCTTGATATCAAGATACCTGAGTACTGCTCTTCTCGCGATAAAGGCCACGGATGATCAGCCACGAAACGGCGAGGACAGGAACATAAAGGGGCAGCCCGAGCGCGAGCTTTGTTGTGGCCAACGCAGTTATGTTGCCCGAAAAAAACAGAGGGAGTTCGACAATCAAACGCAGGGCGAACATGCCCACCCACAAAAGCGTCACACCAGTGAAGACGCGCCGATGATGACGGTTCTTGCGCCATGCGGTTCCCTCTTGTCTGGCATATCCCACGAGAAGGCCGGCGACAGGCCATCCAACCAAGACTGAAATGAGAAAAACGGTGCCATATGCTCCGTTGGTCCACAGTCCGATGACAAAGTTGTTTTCTGGGCGATTCGACCAGATGGCCACGAGTGCTGACGCCCCGATCGTGACCAAACCGGCGATGGCCTGCGTGACAGGCTGACGACGGTAGAGCCTCCATGCCGTAAACACAACGGAAACTGCAACAGACAGACCGATTGCCAGCCACGGCATGCCACTCGGAAAGCCCGTCGCCGTGTAGACGACGAGGAAAACGAGGCCCGGCACGACCGTCTCGAAGATTCCGAGCACGCCACCCATTGCCTTCAGGAGTGGGTGAACTTCCCCGGGCGTTGCAGACGCGCGACCAAGAGCCGTCAATCCGGTCGCATGGGACTCGTTGTCAGGAGTGCCGTCTTTGCTCACAGAACACCACCGGCCTGCGCTGGAAGTGCGAGTGGCAAGAGTTCTCGTGGTGGCATCGGAGTCGAACCGCGAACGACAACGAGGCTCCGGTATAAATCAACCAAGGCGGCGCGTCCATCTCCGTCTGTTGCAGCGGGACCGATGATGACTCCACGCAAGAACCAGCGGGGGCCATCCACGCCCAAGAAGCGGACGATTTGTGGCTTGCTACCCGCGGTAGGAACACTCGCTACCAACTCGACACCGATGGGGCCCACCTGCTCTTCGATGTGACCGCCCTGACTGGTCACCTGTTGGCCGACCTGTGCGCGAATCTCACTCCAGAGACCTTCATTTCGCGGCGCCGAGAAAGGCTGGACCTGAAGTGTGGAACCCAGATAATCGAGGGCCACAGCAACTACCCGCTGGGATCCGTCTTCAACCTCGACACGCAAACTGAGCCCCTCGCGAGGAATGAGCTTGATGCTGCCGAGATCAATCCACGGGCGCACCCCACTGACTTCTGATTCGTCAAACGGCCCAGCCGTGCTGCGGTCTGCCGGCTCGTTCTTGGGAGTAATCGTGGATTCGGTCATGCTCATAACTGAAGCAGTCTACCGCGCGACGGTTTTGACGCCGGTGGAACCGAAACCGCCCTCACCGCGTTCGCTGTCAGGTAACTCGTCGACCTTGATGAACCGTGCCGTGACAAATGGCATGACGATGAGTTGAGCAATTCGATCGCCAGGAGAAATCTCGAAAGCATTTTGAGAATCCGTGTTCAAGAGGGTCACTCGGATTTCGCCCCGATAACCCGCGTCGACCGTGCCGGGGGAATTCACCACGGTGATTCCGTGCTTGGCAGCCAGACCACTTCGTGGAACAACAAAGGCAACATATCCATCGGGCAAGGCAATCGACACACCTGTGCCGACTGTCGCGCGCCCACCTGGAGGCAAACTGAGGGCTTCTGTCGACGTGAGATCGGCCCCGGCATCACCAGGATGGGCAACAACGGGAACGTCTTGAGACTTGAGTAACACCTCGATTGATTTGCGCACCTGTCGAGAGTACGCCACGGAACATGGTCGAATGGTGATTGTGAATACTTATCGCGAGGTGCTTCGACCCTCTGTCGGCGTCTACTTGATTGTCGGGCTAACGATTCCCATCATCATGCTGACTGCAGCGCCGTTCAATTTGGTGTTCGGAATTGTGGCTTCCATCGTCGTCTTCGTCGCCTTGTCAGTCGTTCTTTACGCGGCGGCTCCCCGGATTGACGTGACTGAGACAACACTTCGGGTAGGAAAAGCGACTATTTCCCGTCAATACATCGGAGCCGTGTCGGCGTTCAGCGGGCAACACGCTCGATCCCAGCGAGGTGTGGATTTGGATGCCCGCGCGTGGACCCTGTTCCGTGGATACATTGACCCCGTCGTTCGAATAGACATCACCGACCCCGAAGACCCGACACCATATTGGTTGGTGTCAACGCGTCGCCCGACAGAGCTTGCAGCTACCCTGCGCAATGCTTCTCAGAATTCGTAGGGCCGACCAATTCGACCTTCCGGTCATTGAAAGCAGAGCACCTTCAAGAAGGGCGAGCTACCCGGCACACTCGTTGCAGATGGGCCCGAGCTTTTCCTCATGATCTAGCTGCGACCTGTGCTTGACGATGAAGCAACTCACGCACGTGAACTCGTCTGCCTGAGGCGGAAGGACAACAACGTCCATCTCGAGGTCGGATAATTCTGACCCACCCAACTCAAAACCATCGGGGTTGTCAGCATCTTCGGCGCCAACTGCTCCCGAAAGCTTGTCAGGTACGCGCTCCTTGAGCGCCTCAATGCTCTCGGTGTCATCGTCAGTCTTGCGTGGTGCGTCGTAATCGGTTGCCATTACCTGTTCCGTAGTTTCATGGTCTCTCCATGTGCATGGGGCACACATGGAGGCGCGCATAGTTTCCAACACAAACGCAGAAATATCAAACACCGACATGGCAAAGTCGAATATCCACTTTTCAACCAAAATCGCGCCACGCGGTCGATGCGAAGACGCGACACGGGCGTGGTGTTCGATACTTGTGACACTTCATGGCGGTGAAGAACGGAGGTCACGATGCGCGAATTGAGAGTTGTCGACGTTGACGACGCAACCATCGTCGCCGTTGACGAAAGTGGCGAAGAATTTCGCGTCGCCCTCGACGACGCCCTCATCGCTCGACTGCGCACTGCGCGCAGCGAGGGACTCGTCGTTAAGGTCTCCCCTAGAGAGATTCAGGCACTTATTCGAGCAGGCTTGAGTCCTGCGGATGTTGTGAGAGTGAGTGGAGCAACCCTCGACGACGTTGAGCGCTACGAGGGACCCGTTCTTGCTGAACGCGACTACGTCTTGACTTCTGCTCTGGCCACCACAGTTGTGAGTGACGACGGCTTCCCCGCCGGGGCCTTTGGGACGCATGTGCGAAGCAGGCTCGAATCACTCGGAGCACATGAGCAACGCTGGGTGGCTTGGAAAGACCCCTCCGAAGGGTGGATTGTCAAGGTTGAGTTCACCTCCAAGAACATTGACCACGATGCACGCTGGTCATTTGATCCACGACGGTCATCCCTGGTGCCAATGAACGCGGATGCTGGAACGCTGTCGCAGCGTGGTGAAGTCGACTCAGGGATGGTTCCTCGCCTTCGCGCCGTTGATGTCATGACGGGAGCAATCCCCACAGTGAACGACTCTGGTCCTCACAGCAGGCGCATTCCGACCTCACCGGTATTTTCGGAGGTTTCAGAGTCAATTCGTACGGGCGCGATCAACATCATTCCGTCCGGCGAGGCGCCCGTGCAGGTCGTACGCGAGGTTTCCGTTCACGAAACGCCCGACGTGACGGTCGACCCCGTTTCCGTTAGCGACGGCGTTGAGCCCGCTGATCTCGCTTCAGAAGGCGGTACGCCCACCGCCGATCTCCTTGAAGCGTTGCGTAAACGACGCATGCAGCGCGATGACGCGCCGGCTTGGCTCACTGACGCCCGAGTTCAATCGACTGTCGTTCCCGATGCTCCGGTCGCGAGCCCAATTTCCGACGACGTGTTGAATGCGGTCGCAATCGAGATTTCTGACGTCGCACCTCCATCTGATGCGGAAACCGACGTGATTGACTCCGAACCGTTGACCGAGACAGGTAAGCAACGGCGCGCTCGAAAGACACGTCCAACGCTCCCGGCTTGGGACAACATCGTCTAACCGGCGAGCGTCAGCTCGATGAATGGGATAGCAACCTCTATCTCAGAGACAGCTCCGTGCTGTCCAATCATCTTTTGCGGTGCGGTGTTTGCGTCTCTTCCGTCGTAGAACACGACGTCCTCGCGCGCGCAAACGAGAATGTCGCCAAGCCTGCGAGAAACATCTTCGTCTGTTGTCCCGAACATCCCGGTCGACAAGAAGTCGGCGCGCGAGACAATATCCGCGATATGACCGTATGCCGATCGCCATTGGCGGACCATGTCGTCGACCTTGACGTCAGCGGTGACAAAAAGCTGCAAACATCTTGGCTCTCCCCCGATGTCTGAGACCCCGCGCAGCAACGACTCATCTGCCACGACGATGTGCTGGCTGCGGTCTACATCCATTACGCCGTGGTCTGCCGTGACAAAAATGCCGACGTCAGCCGAGAGCAGGTTGCGCAGTCTTCTCAACTCGCCATCTACACCTTCGAGTTCATCGGCCCACCTTGTCGATTGAACTCCGAACTTGTGTGCAGTCGTATCGAGTTCAGACACGTAGACGATGACGATGCGTCCAGGTACCGAAGCTAGTTCGCGCGCGCTGGTGCAACGCTCTTCAACCGACTCTCGTGAAACGTATGTCGCACCGCGGTAGATGGCCTGGGTCAGAGCAGAGTCAGAAAACTTTGCTCGACCCACAACGTAAACCTCTGCCGAATCGCGGGCCCTCTGAGCCAAGGTTGTGCTGCGAATCCAGTTTGGTGGCGCGGTGTGCAGTTCAGAGAGTTGGTTGATCAATCGCCCAGAGTCGGGTTCACGGACTCGATATCCGACAATGCCGTGCACGCCTGGTTTGTCACCCGTCATCAAACTGGTGAGCGCAGAGGCAGTTGTCGTTGGAAACACCGATCTCAACGTCTTGTGCAGGTGAGTGTCGTCGAGCATGAACCGAGCGTGCCCTCGCGCCTGTTCCAAATTGTGCTGTCCCAATCCATCAACAACCACGAGGACTGCAGATGAACCAGGCGTCACCTCCAGTGCGTTGGGAAACTCCTCCACACCAATGCTCGACAATAAACTCGGCAAGACCTCGGTGAGGCTGCCGGCGTACTCCCGCGCGGTCGGTAACATGATGGACATCCCCGCCAGTCTGACACAGCGACCACGTCGTTCACGGGGGCGTAATCGCAGCAAAAACAAGGGTGGGATGAGCCGTGGCTTCGACAACTGAACCGACACCCACTGACGAACGAATCGACGACATCGACGTTGCCGCTGAGATGCAACAGTCGTTCTTGGAATACGCATACTCGGTCATTTATGCGCGCGCATTGCCCGACGCCCGTGATGGCCTAAAGCCCGTCCAACGTCGAATTCTCTTTCAGATGAGCGAAATGGGGCTTCGACCCGATAAAGGTCACGTTAAGTCAGCCCGTGTCGTTGGCGAAGTGATGGGAAAGCTTCATCCTCACGGTGACGCCTCCATCTATGACGCCCTCGTGCGCCTTGCCCAGGACTTCAACCTTCGTTTGACGCTGGTGGACGGTCACGGAAACTTTGGGTCGCTCGACGACGGTCCTGCCGCCTCTCGCTACACAGAGGCTCGGCTCACGCCCGCCGCGCTGAGCATGACAGCCGATCTCGACGAAGACGTCGTTGATTTTGTGCCCAATTACGACAACCAAATTATGCAGCCCGAGGTATTGCCCAGTGCATATCCAAATCTCCTAGTCAACGGGACCACGGGCATCGCTGTGGGAATGGCCACGAACATGGCGCCCCACAACCTGATTGAAGTTGTTGGTGCTGCCCGGCACCTGCTGAACAATCCCGATGCTTCGCTCGACGAGCTCATGGCGTTCGTCCCAGGTCCAGATCTCCCGTCGGGAGGAATCATCATGGGACTCGACGGAATCAAGGATGCGTACACAACCGGTCGCGGAAGCTTTCGAATGCGGGCGAAGACTCAAATCGAGAACGTATCTGCCCGAAAAGTCGGAATCGTCGTCACGGAACTCCCCTACATGGTTGGTCCCGAGAAAGTCATCGACAAGATTAAGGACGGGGTCAACTCAAAGAAGATCACTGGTATCTCCAACGTCGTTGACCTGACAGATCGACACCACGGCCTCAAGTTGGTCATCGAAGTCAAGAATGGTTTTGATCCTCAAGCAGTTCTCGACACGCTCTATCGGCTCACCCCACTTGAAGACACATTTAGCATCAACAACGTTGCGCTCGTCAACGGCGGCCCAGAAACCTTGGGTCTTCGAGAAATGCTAGACGTCTACGTCGGCCACCGTAAAGAGGTTGTCTTCCGTCGTTCTACCTATCGAGTCACGAAGCGCAAAGACCGCCTCCACCTCGTTCAGGGATTACTGATTGCAATCGTCGACATCGACAAGGTCATCCAGCTGATTCGCAATAGCGACGATGCCGACACGGCCCGGACGGGTCTTCAGACGACCTTTTCTCTCTCTGAAGCGCAGGCCGAATACATTCTCGAACTGCGACTTCGACGCCTGACAAAGTTCAGTCGAATTGAATTAGAGAAAGAAGCCGAAAGTCTGCTTGACGAGATTCGCGAGCTCGAGGAAATTCTCGCAAACCCGTCCAGGCTCATCGACGTCGTGTCGACGGAACTTGATGACGCCGCACGCATTCTCGGGACGCCGAGGCGCACCGTTCTGAGCACTTCTACAGTCGATGTAGCTGCTGCACGAGTTGCGGCGAAAACGGCCGCCGAGTCGCCGTCGTCTATGCACATCGCTGATACGCCTTCTCTCGTCGCACTCAGCGCGACGCAGCGTCTGGTCCGGGTCGATCTTCCCAGTGACGATGCACGGGCGACAGCAAGTCCGCATCGGTCCGGGCACGATGCAATTTCTAGTTTTCACCTCGGCTCTCGACGTCAAGCGCTTGGTGCAGTAACTTCTCACGGTCGCGTCGTTCACATTTCTCCCGAAGCCCTTCCCGGGGCTCCCGCATCCGCAGTGTCGCTTACGGGCGGCGTGAAAGCGGGCGATTACGTCGACTTAGAGCCAGGCGAAAGACTGTGCTTTCTCACTCCGCTCTCCGGCGATGCAACGATTGCAATCGGTACTCGCGAGGGCATCGTGAAGAGAATTGCCGTGGACGCGCTTCCAGCCAAGTCCGGCATGACCGTCATTGCACTCAAGGATGGCGATCAGGTGATTGGAGGCGGCATCGCTCCCGATAATGCTGACCTCGTGTTCATCACGTCAGATGCCCAGCTCCTCAGATTCTCCGCCGCTACGGTCCGTCCGCAAGGAGCGACAGCGGGAGGAATGGCGGGTGTCAATCTCGCTTCCGACTCGCTCGTAGTCTTTTTCGGACCTGCCACGGCCGACGACAACGTCGTGACAGTCAGTGCGAGCCTCTCTACCCTGGTTGGAACGGACGCTGGACGAGTCAAGGTGACACCGCTGAGTGCGTTTCCCTCAAAGGGACGCGCCACGGGTGGCGTGCGCGCGCAGACCTTGCTCAAGGGTGAGGATGCCGTGGCTCTCGCGTGGGTCGGTAGCGGAGCTCCCCGCGCGAACGGTCTCGACGGCTCGCCCCGTGATCTTCCAGAGGTCAACGAAAAGCGTGATGCGTCAGGCGAAAAGGTGACCGCTGAACTGTCATTCCTGGGTAACGACCTCGTCAGCTAGCGCGCTAAACGTCGATTCGATCACGGCTGAGCTGAGATGATCCGGCAATGATGAAGTCCCGTCGCGGACCCACCTCATTACCCATCAGAAGTTCAAATACTTGAGAAGCCGCTTCTGCGTCCTCTACGCGAACTCGGCGCAGAGCCCTGTGCGACCGGTCCATCGTGGTGAGCGCCAGTTGGTCGGCGTCCATTTCACCAAGGCCCTTGTAGCGCTGAATGGGTTCCTGATAACGACGACCTGACTTTTCGACCATCGCAAGGGTCTCGTGAAGTTGTTTTTCGGAATACGTGTAGACAGTCTCATTAGCTTTAGAACCAGGATTCACGATGACAACGCGATGCAGAGGCGGAACCGCCGCAAAGACACGTCCGTCTTCAATCAGTGGCCTCATGTAGCGGAAGAAGAGTGTGAGCAAAAGCGTGCGAATGTGCGCGCCGTCAACGTCGGCATCACTCATCAGAATGACTTTTCCATAGCGTGCAGAAGAAAGATCAAAATTCTCGAAGGTACGACCGTTTCCGGAGCCGGCACCAATGACCTGAATGATAGAGGCGCACTCGGTGTTGTGCAGCATGTCCGAAACGCTTGCCTTTTGAACGTTGAGGATCTTTCCTCGAATCGGGAGCAGTGCCTGATACTCACTATTTCGTGCCAATTTTGCGGTACCCAGTGCGGAGTCACCCTCGACGATGAAGAGTTCCGAATGGGCCACTTCGTTACTCCGACAATCAACGAGCTTTGCGGGGAGACTCGAAGATTCGAGAGCGCTCTTGCGGCGCTGAGTTTCCTTAATCGTTCGGGCCGATATACGGCCCTTCATCTCGGAAACTACCTTCTCCAGCAACAAGGCGCTTTGTGACTTATCGTCACGCTTTCCAGAGGTCAACCGTTCCGTGAGCGCCTTCGTGACAACACTCGCCACAATCTGTTTGACTGCCGGAGTTCCGAGTACTTCTTTCGTCTGGCCTTCGAACTGAGGTTCGGGCAGGCGAACAGTGACGACGGCCGTCAACCCAGTGACAATGTCGTCCTTTTCGAGCTTGTCATTGCCGGCCTTCAGGCGTCGCGCGTTCGCTTCAACCTGACTACGCAGAACTTTGAGCAGTGCCTGCTCGAATCCTGTTTGGTGTGTTCCACCCTTGGGGGTAGCAATGATGTTTACGAATGAGTGGATGTTCGTGTCGTAACCGGTCCCCCAACGAACGGCGATGTCCACTCCACACGTGCGCTCGATCTCTTGCGCAGACATGTTTCCGTCTTCACCGAGCACGGGAACGGTCTCCGTAAAGGTGCCCTCCCCATTGAGTCGCCAAATGCTGGTAACGGGCGCGTCTGGCGCGAGAAATTCGACAAACTCTCCGATACCCCCCTGGAAGGAGAACAGCTCGGTGATCGGTTCTGGCGTGCGCGCATCCGTGATCTGAACAGCCAGGCCAGGAACGAGAAACGCGGTTTGGCGCGCGCGCGAAGTGAGCTCTTCGAGTTGAAAAGAGGCACCCGGGGTGAACACCTGGGAGTCGGCCCAGTATCGGACCCTCGTACCCGTGACGCCCTTTGCGACTTTGCCGACCTTGCGCAACTCGCTGCTATCGCGAAACGGAGTAAACGGAGATTCAGGAGATCTTCCAGCTGAGTCATCAAAGAGGCCGGGCTCACCCCGATGGAACGACATCGCCCATGTGGCGCCGTCCCGGTCAACCTCAACATCGAGCCTGCTGGACAGCGCGTTGACGACCGAAGCGCCGACACCGTGAAGTCCTCCTGAAGCCGCGTACGAACCGGAACCAAATTTTCCGCCGGCATGCAACTTGGTGAAAACAACCTCCACACCGGAAAGACCGGTCTTGGGTTCGATGTCGACCGGAATTCCGCGTGCCTTGTCCTGAACCTCCACGCTGCCATCGTCGTGAAGAACAATGTCGATGGTGTTGCCGAAACCCCCCAGCGCTTCATCGACGGAGTTGTCAATGATTTCCCAGAGACAGTGCATGAGTCCGCGCGAGTCGGTCGATCCGATGTACATGCCGGGTCGTTTCCGAACAGCCTCGAGGCCCTCGAGAACGGAAAGATGACGGGCCGAATACTCGGTCGACAATGGGGGCTCCTTGCGTGTGCTTCGTATGCCGCCAGACAATACGTCACATCATTTGCGTGTCAGGCGACCGGTCAACAGCGTACTTGGCGATTGGTGCACACTCGGCGCGCACCGCCGCACAGTTGCTTTGCTACGCGCTCAGCGAAATGCGGCAGAACTAGAGCAGTTCAGTCGGTCGTTCGTGATTACATATGAGTGTGGTTCGCCACAGAACCGAGGGAGATTGAAATGGCTACAGCAACAACCGAGACGGAAACCGAACCCGTCTACGAACTGACGTCCCTCGATCGTTGCGATAGCTGTGGCGCCCAGGCCTATATGCGGGCAACGCTCGCTAACGGCAGCGCACTCCTGTTCTGCGCACATCACGGCAACAAGCACCGCGAGAAGCTTTCCGGTATGGGTGTCACGTGGCACGACGAGAGCCACCGCCTTAACGCACCCCGCAGCTAACTCTTTCTGCGCACGCACATGGCCGGCCTCTCGCGCACGCTCAAAATTGACGTTGCTCGCTTTGAAGTCCATGCGCGCGAACTACTCGGTCGTTTCGAGAGCGGTCCTGCCTCAAGTTCTGTTTTGTGTGCGGATGTTCGTGCCGATGCATACGGTCATGGACGCGACATCGTAGAGC
>JBFYOK010000075.1:0-3930 GCA_041303845.1 Microbacteriaceae bacterium
GCGATCATCGAAGGCTCGAAAGTCACCGGCCTCGATATGAGTTGCTTCACTGGTGAGTACGTCACAGGAACCGTAACGAGCGAATATCTCGCCTGGGTTGAGGCGACGCAGTCGAGCTAAAGCGCGGCGCTACTTCTTCGGTGCCTGGTCCGTCGTGATGACGCGTGTCGCCTCAGCGGTACCGGCTTTACGGCGCAACACCCGATCGAAGATGACCGCCAGTGTCAGGCCAATCAAGCCGCCGATGGCCGCAGCGAAGAGCGCGAAGAAGCCAACGACCTGATAGACGGGAACTCCGCCAGTGGAGGGTGTGATGGTCAACGAAATAGCTGACGAAATGAACGACGCGATTACGCCCAGTGCAGCGCCGAAGATGAAGAACGTCAGGAACTTCGGTGCACGGCGCACGATGACTTTTTCCGTTGTTGATTTTTCGCTCATGTCTCTATTCTGCCTCCGTCATCAGTGGGAAGTATTCGGAGATATCTGACCGGATGCCGGATGCGCGAACTGCGCCCGCACTCACTCCGGTCACCCAGCCGATGCTCCCCGTGGTGAGCGCAACGAAGGTGAGTGCATCCATCTCGACCACGTTGGGCGGGGTCCCGCGGGTGTGACGTGGTCCGTCAACAAACTGGATCGCCCCGAACGGAGGCACCCGCACCTCGACCGTGTTGCCCGGAGCTGAACGCTCAAGCTGTTGCAAGAGCCAGCGCACCGCGAGGGCAAGCTCGGTGCGCTCAGGTGTTGAGCCCATGGCCAGCGCATCCACCACCGCGGACAACGCGTTACGCCCGGCGGAGTCGGCAATCTTTGGCATGGGCACTCGTCCAGTCTGCCCGCAGGCGGGCCTCGCACGACGCAATACGCTGGAGAGGTGAAGATTCTGGTTCTGGGGCCCGGCGCTCGCGAGCACGCCATCATCTTGGCTTTGCTCGCCGAACAAGAGGAACATGACATCACCGCGGCTCCCGGTAACGCAGGTATCGCTCACGATGTGCCCTGCGTAAACATCGACGCCAATGACCCGCACGCGGCTTCTGCCCTTGCCGTCGGTCTCGACGTTGACCTCGTTGTTGTCGGACCCGAGGCCCCGCTCGTTGCCGGTGTCGCCGACGCAATTCGCTCGGCGGGCATCCCGGTATTCGGACCCGACCAAGCGGCGGCCATGCTTGAAGGCAGTAAAGACTTCGCCAAGAGAATCATGTCGGAGGCGAACGTTCCCACAGCTCGTGCAATCACTGCCTTGACACTCCTCGAAGCTGAAACTGCTCTCGGCGATTACGGCGCCCCATACGTCATCAAGGCCGACGGACTGGCCGCCGGCAAGGGTGTACTCGTCACGACCAACCGAGACGCTGCCGTTGCACACGCGTCGCATTGGCTGAGCTCGGGAAGCGTGCTCATCGAAGAGTTTCTCGACGGGCACGAGGTGTCGCTGTTCTTGCTGAGCGACGGGCACGACGTGTTGCCTCTGTCGCCCGCACAAGATTTCAAGCGCATCTTCGACAACGACGAGGGTCCCAACACCGGTGGCATGGGGTCCTACTCGCCCATGCCGTGGCTGGCGGATCGCTTCGGAAGCGAAGAGGCTTTCGTTCGCGAGGTACTCGAAACTGTCGGCCAGCCCGTCGTGCGGGTTCTCGAGGCCGAGGGCACGCCTTTTGTTGGCCTTTTGTATTGCGGCCTGATTGTGACGAAAGACGGAATTCGCGTCATCGAGTTCAATGCACGATTCGGTGACCCAGAGACGCAGGCCGTGCTTCCGCGTCTCGTGACGCCGCTCTCCGAGCTCCTGTTTGCCGCGGCGACCGGAGACCTCGCTGGCCGGGCCTGGCCCGAATTCAGCGACGAGCGCACGGTGTGCGTGGTGCTCGCAAGCGAGGGCTACCCCGAGTCTCCCGTGACCGGCCGGGCAATTACCGGGCTGGATGCGGCCGTCGCGGTTCCCGGAGTGCACCTGACCCACGCCGCAACGGCATTTCCTCCCGAGGTGGTCGGCGCTGGGTCGTCCGGTGATTCCGCGAACGCCTCGCTGGTCGCCACGGGCGGTCGCGTGCTCAGTGTTGTTGCACGTGCAACATCGTTCGCCGAAGCTCGCCACCGCGCGTACGAAGCCATTCGTCTTATTGGTCTCGACGGCAGTCAATTCCGCAACGACATCGCTGCTGCGGTCGAGGAGCAAGAGACGTCAGAATCTGGAGCACGCTAGTGGCGGGTTTCGCCGGAGCAGATGCTCCAGACCTCCCCGGGTGGACCCATGCCTATTCGGGCAAGGTGAGAGATTTATATGTGCCTGTCGGTCAAGACTTGGCCACCGCACCACGGATTCTCGTCGTTGCGAGCGATCGCATCAGCGCGTTCGACCACGTGCTCGAGCCGGTTATCCCGAACAAAGGCGAGTTGCTCACGCGATTGAGCACCTGGTGGTTCGAACAACTGCCGGTGCCGAATCACCTGCGTGAGCCCGATTCGACAACTCCGAACATCCCGACTGAAGTTCAGAGTCGGTCGATGCTCGTGGCGAACCTCGACATGTTTCCGATTGAGTGTGTCGTTCGCGGCTACCTGTCGGGAAGTGGCTGGCTCGAATACCAAGAAACTCAAACCGTGTGCGGAGTTCCCTTGCCGTCTGGGTTGCGAAACGGCGACCGCTTACCCGTGCCCGTCTACACTCCGGCATACAAGGCACCCGTCGGCGAGCATGACGAGAACATTACGTTTGAGCGCACAATCGAGCTCATTGGCGAAGCGGATGCGCGTTCTCTGCGCGATCTCTCACTCAACATCTTTACTCGCGCAACCGACCTTGCAGCCGAGCGTGGCGTGATACTTGCGGACACAAAATTTGAATTCGGTCGCGACCGCGAAACTGGAATCATTAACTTGGCCGACGAGGTGCTCACGAGCGATTCCAGCAGATATTGGGATGCCGAAAGCTATGCCCTCGGCGAGCGCGAGCAGAGCTTCGACAAACAGATTGTGCGCAACTGGCTCATCGCCCACTGGGATAAGCACGGAACGCCGCCGCCGTTGCCGCGTGACATTGTCGAGCAAACCACGAATCGATATCGACAATTGATTGAGCGGTTGGTCGGTTAGACCTGAACGCTAGCCTGATTCACATAATGAAAATCCTGAGCGCCATCTTCACGTTCCCTGAACCCGGACCAGTTCCGTTCTGGCGACGATTCATCTCGGTCATCATCGGGCTGCCGATGTATGGCCTTGCGGTCGCAATCATGATTCAAGCCGGCATAGGCCTCGAGCCATGGGGCGTATTCCACCAAGCACTGAGCAACCTGTCCGGCATTAGCTACGGCAACGTTGCCATCATCGTTGGCGCCGTCGTTCTCTTGCTGTGGATTCCACTTCGCCAGAAGCTCGGCCTCGGCACGGCGATGAACGTCATCATCATCGGCGTCTCGGTCGACCTGTTTCTGCCCATCACGCCCGTCGCGTCGAACTTCTGGTGGGGTCTCCTCGAATTTTCCCTCGGCATCTTCTTGAACGGCGTCGCCATCGCGCTTTACGTTGGCGGCGGGCTCGGACCAGGGCCTCGTGACGGGCTCATGACCGGATTGGTTAATCGCTTCGACAAGCCCGTTTGGCTTGTTCGCACAAGTATCGAGATTGTGGTGCTCACTCTCGGCTGGCTTCTCGGCGGACCCGTTGGGCTTGGCACGGTGTACTACGCCCTCACCATCGGGCCGGTCGCACACATGTTGATGCCGTGGTTCGCGCTCGACAAGCCCGCGAAGCACGTGAACGCCGACGAAACGCGCGATGGAGAGCACCCGGTGCGACCCGGTCAAGAATCTTTTGACGGAGACTGACGAAGAACGCGACCGACTTGCTAGCGTGAACCGGTTACCTCTGGAGGTTCACATGGGCGTCAACGACAACACGCGCGATATCGAAGAGACCATC
>JBFYOK010000076.1:0-10956 GCA_041303845.1 Microbacteriaceae bacterium
GCGGCGAGGCTACTTCTTCTTCGTCCCGGTGACGTCCTTGGCAAGTGTTCCGAGGTAAAGCTCGATCACCTTCGGGTCGTCCGCGAGCTCGCGTCCTGTGCCCGTGTAGGCATCCTTGCCCTGGTCGAGCACGTAACCACGGTCGCAGATCTGCAGACAACGACGTGCGTTCTGCTCCACCATGATCACCGAGACGCCAGCTTTGTTGATACGGCGGGTGCGAATGAAGGTTTCATCCTGACGCACAGGCGACAGGCCAGCCGAGGGCTCGTCGAGGAGCAAAACGGAAGGGTCCATCATCAAAGCGCGTGCCATGGCCACAGACTGGCGCTCACCGCCCGACAGGGAGCCCGCACGCTGTCCGCGACGGTCTGCCAACACGGGGAAGATTTCAAAGATCTTGTCCAGGCGCTCGTTCAGCAATTTGGGCTGCTGGAAGATACCCATCTGAAGGTTTTCTTCAATGGTGAGGCTCGGGAAGACGTTGTTGTTCTGAGGAACAAAGCCGATCCCCATCTGGACGAGCTTGTTTGCCTTGAGGCCGGTAATGTCCTGACCCTTCAGCGTCACGCTGCCCTCGCGAACCTTGACCAGACCGAAGAGCGCCTTGAGCAAAGTTGACTTGCCCGCACCATTGGGGCCGATGATTCCGATCAGCTCACCGGGGTAGGCCTCGATCGAGCATCCGTTCAGGATGTTCACACCGGGAAGGTAGCCAGCGACGAGGTTGTCGGCGCGCAGGACGGCTTCTTGTCCGGCCGCATTCGTTTTTGCCATGTCGATTCCCTACTTCTTCGTGTTCTTCTTCGCGTGAGCCTCTTCGGCGGCAACTTCCTTTTCGATGCGCACAGCGGCGGTATCGGTGAGGAATTTGTCGTCGCCAAGGTCGGTGTCGTGGTGTGCTCCAAGATATGCGTCGATGACGGCTTGGTTACTCATGACGGCATCGGCGGGACCTTCGGCCACCACACGACCTTCGGCCATGACGACGACCCAGTCAGAAATGTGACGAACCATGTGCATATCGTGCTCGACGAAAAGAACCGTCATGCCCTCGTCACGCAGTGACTGGATGTGTCCGAGCAGTGACTGCGTCAGCGCCGGGTTAACGCCAGCCATCGGCTCGTCGAGCATGATCATGACGGGGTCGCTCATGAGCGCCCGCGCCATTTCGAGGAGCTTCTTCTGACCACCCGACAGGCTTCCCGCCATGTCGTCTTTCTTGTCAAGAAGCTTGAAGCGCTCGAGGAGCGCGAGGGCCTTCTCGGTGTTGGCCTTCTCTTGGGCCGACCACAGTGGCTTGATAAAGGCGGCAAAGAAGTTTTCACCGGTTTGGTGCTGAGCGCCGAGCAACATGTTCTGCAAGACCGTGAGGCGCGAGAGCGCCTTGGTTAGCTGGAAGGTGCGAACCATTCCCTGCTTTGACACGGCGGCGGCACTGGTGTTGCCCAGCGACTTGCCGTTGAAGGCCCACTTGGCAGCTTCTGAACTCGACGGACCACCGATGAGCTTCTTGGCACTCGATGGAGCGTCGAAACCCGTGATGAGGTTGAAGAAGGTCGTCTTGCCAGCACCGTTTGGTCCGATCAGGGCGGTGATGACACCACGCTGAACCTCGAGGTGGTCAACATCGACAGCTTTGAGACCACCGAACGAGCGGCTCACGTTGTCGACGGTGAGAATGGCCTCAGGCTTGTGAGAACCAGGCTTGTGAGGCACGTTCTTCAACTCGGCCTGGTATTCCGCTGCGGACTTGATGCCCGGCTTCTTGGCTACGGCATTAGACATTGAAGTTCAGCTCCTTCTTATTGCCGATCATTCCTTGCGGTCTGAAGATGACGAGCAACATCAGCGCGACGCCGACGATAATCCATGAGAACTGTTCGGTCTGCTGAGTGTTCAAGATTTCGTCGGGCACGACGAGACGCATGCCACCCTGAACGAAAATACGTGTTGCGAAGAACACGAGCGTTCCGAGAATCGGACCAAAGATGGTTGCCGCGCCACCGAGCAACATGGCCGTCCAGATGAGGAAGGTCATGTTGCGGCCCATCGCATCAGGCTGCAACGACGAGGGCAAGATGAAGAACACGCCACCGATGGCGCCGAGAACGCCACCGACAACGAGGGCTTGCATCTTGAACGAAAAGACGTTCTTGCCGAGCGAGCGCACGGCATCCTCGTCTTCACGAATGCTCTTGATGACACGACCCCAGGGGGAGCGCATGAGCAACCACACGAGAATTGCGAAAACGAGCACCAGGAACCAGGTCACAGCGCGGGACCACCAACCGTTTACCCCGGTGTTGTCGAAGGTGAACCAGAGAAGTGTCGTTTGTCCCTCGCCGAAGAAGGACAAGTCTTTAAACGGGTTGCGGAAGTTTTCACCGGGAAGACCGTTGGAACCGCCGGTGATGTCGTTCAGGATGCTGGCACGACCGATCATGCGGATAATCTCGGCCGCTGCAATCGTGACGATGGCTAGGTAATCACCTCGCAAAGTCAGGGTTGGAATACCCAAGATCAACGCGAAAGCGATGCCGGCCAGAATGGCGATCAACAGGGCTGCCCAGAACGGAAGTCCCGCCCCGATTGAGATGGCAAATCCATAGGCGCCGATGAGCATGAAGCCGGCCTGGCCCATGTTGAGCAGTCCGGTGAAACCGAAGTGCACGTTGAGCCCGATTGCCGCAATGGCGAAGGCAGCGGTGGTCGGCAAAATCATGCTTGCCGACATGTCGTAGAGGACCTTGATGATTCCGTCCATGAGTCAGTCCCCCTTAGCCGATGCGTTCTTTGCGACCGAACAGACCCTGCGGGCGAACCAGCAGGATGATGATCAGAAGCAGTAGTGCGGTTGCGTACTTGAAGTCCCCGGGCAGAACCATGTTGGACAGCTCAACGGTCATACCGATGATGAGCGATCCGACGAGGGCGCCGAATGCCGTGCCGAGACCACCGAGGGTCACGGCCGAGAACATGAGCAGCAGAAGCTGCATACCGGTCTGCCAGCTAATTCCATTGAGAACCAGACCGAGCATCACACCGGAGAGACCAGCCAGCGCGGCCGACATGATCCAGACGAGGCGAATAATTCGGTCGACGTCAATTCCCGAGGCGGATGCGAGAGACGGGTTGTCCGACACCGCGCGGGTAGCGCGACCGGTGCGCGTGCGCGTTAGGAAGTAACCGACGGCCGCAATGACAACAATCGAGACGCCCATGGCCCACAGCGATTCGATAGTCAGGGTCACCGGACCGAACGTCACCGTCTCTGGGTTAGCCAGAACGATACGCAGGGTGCGTGCGCCATAGAAAATTTGGAAGGTGTACTGCAGCGCGAGTGCCAAACCAATCGTCACAATCAGGAGCTGCGTCAGGCTGAGGCCCTTTTTTCGCAGTGGCTTCCAGATGATGACGTCTTGCACCCAGCCCGTGAAGCCGGTGAGCACGACGACGATTGCCGTGGTGAGGAAGATGTTGAGACCCATCACGTTGGAGAACGTGAATGCGAGTAGACCACCGAGGGTCACCTGCTCAGCGTGAGCGAAGTTCGAAAGCCCGGTCGTTCCGTAGATGAGTGACAAGCCGATGGAAGCGAGGGCAAGCAACAGCCCGAGGCGCAATCCCGAGACGGACTGTTGAGCCAAACGCTCCCAGTTGAAGCCTGCGGCAACCGTTTCGCCATTGGCGTCGGTGCTGGCGCCGTCGGCATCTGTGCCGCCGTTAACCGTGAACACAGCACCCTTGTTGAACCCGAGCGTGATGTCACGGGTCTGAGTCGCCTCGGACTTCATCGTGACACCGGCGGGCAACGAAGCTACGTCGAGTGTGAGGGTGTACGAACCAGCAACGGTGACCGGTGCGTTCCACTTACCGTCGGCATCGGTCACCGCTGTGACTTCGGATCCGTTACCGGTAATGACGATCTTTACGCCGGCGCCAACGCCCTTGATGGTTCCGTTGAAGCAGCCAGTTGCTGAGTCGGCGACACAGGGTCCCGTGGTTTCAGCGGCGAACGAATTGGCAGGCTGCGACATTGTCCAGAATGCGGCGATGAGTAAGCCGACGACGGCGACGAGGAGGGTGCGGGACCACTTCCATCGCGTCTGCGCCAGTACCGGTTGATTAACCACGTGACCTCCATTTGGCTGGCGTTGAGCGGTGGATGTTCGCGCTCGTAGCCCGCGGCACTCCTCAGCGAGTGACGCTACCTGTCGATTATGTCTTAGTTTTTTCTTGATTCGCATCCCAAAAAAGGAGCGTCCTTTACCCTACCGACCCGACGCGAATCCGCGAAATAGTGCACAGCCCTCGGCGGTTAAGATGGACACATCGGAAAGAGGACACCATGGAACTGCACGACCCATTTGCCTACGTTGGTCTCACCTACGACGACGTGCTGTTGCTCCCCGCCCACACCGACGTCATTCCTTCAGAGGCCGACACGACTACTCGCTTGACCCGACGCATTTCTATTGCGAAGCCGCTCGTGTCCAGCGCGATGGACACCGTGACCGAAGCCCGTATGGCCATCGCAATGGCGCGACAAGGCGGCTTGGGAATCGTGCACCGAAATCTTTCTGTTGAAGATCAAGCCGACCAGGTCGACAAAGTCAAGCGAAGCGAATCGGGCATGATCACGAATCCGGTGACGACTCATCGCGATGCCACCGTCGCCGAGGTGGATGCTCTCTGTGGCGAATACCGTGTCAGCGGACTGCCCGTCATTGACCCGACAGGAGTTCTGCTCGGCATCATCACAAACCGTGACATGCGGTTTGTCTCTGACATGGAGAAGTCGACCACGTACGTGCGCGATGTCATGACGGCGATGCCCCTGGTCACTGCAAAGGTTGGCGTCTCGCGCGATGAGGCGATGGGGCTTCTCGCGCAGAACAAAATCGAAAAGCTGCCGATTGTTGATGACGACGGTCGATTGACCGGGCTCATCACGACGAAAGACTTCGACAAGTCCGAGCAGTACCCCCACGCAACCAAAGACGAAGCCGGCCGCCTGCGTGTTGGTGCCGCCATCGGTTTTTTCGGTGACGCCTGGGATCGTGCGGTTGCTCTGCGTGACGTGGGTGTGGACATCCTCGTTGTTGATACTGCCAACGGAGACTCGGCTGGTGTGCTTGACATCATCCGCAAAATCAAGGCGGACCCGACGTTTGCCCACATCGACGTCATCGGCGGCAACATCGCGACCGAGGCCGGAGCGCGGGCGCTCGTCGAGGCTGGAGCAGACGCCGTCAAGGTGGGCGTGGGCCCCGGATCCATCTGCACGACGCGAGTCGTTGCCGGCGTGGGCGTGCCCCAGGTCTCAGCAATTTACGAGGCCGCGAAGGCGGCCATCCCGGCTGGTGTGCCGATCATCGCCGATGGAGGACTTCAGTATTCGGGCGACATCGCTAAGGCGCTCGTGGCAGGTGCGGACTCGGTCATGCTCGGTTCGCTGTTTGCCGGATGTGACGAAAGCCCCGGCGACCTCGTCTTCGAAGGTGGCAAGCAATACAAGATGTATCGCGGGATGGGTTCACTTGGCGCGCTGCAGACACGCGGTGAACGCACCTCGTACTCAAAAGACCGTTACTTTCAGTCGGATGTTCCCAATGACGACAAGCTCATCGCCGAGGGCATCGAAGGTCGGGTCGCTTACCGCGGCCCCCTGGCAGCTGTCGCCTATCAGTTGGTCGGCGGACTGCGGCAGTCGATGTTCTACGTCGGTGCCCGCACCATTGCGGAGCTCAAGTCGCGCGGCAAGTTTGTTCGCATCACGTCGGCGGGGCTCAAGGAGTCGCACCCTCACGACGTGCAGATGATTGTTGAGGCTCCGAACTACCGCAAGTAGTCGGAGAAGAGGGAAGAAAAAGAATCATGAGCGATATTGAGATTGGGCGTTCGAAGCGCGCTCGCCGCGCCTACACCTTTGACGACGTCGCCATCGTGCCGAGCCGTCGAACCCGTGACCCCCAAGATGTCTCCGTTTCGTGGGGCATCGACGCCTTCACTTTCGGCATGCCACTCATCGCTGCTCCGATGGACTCCGTCGTGTCTCCAGCCACGGCCATCGCGCTCGGCAAGCTCGGCGGAGTCGGTGTGCTCAACCTTGAGGGCGTTTGGACGCGTTACGAAGACCCAGAAAAAGTGCTCGCCGAGATTCGCGACTTGAAGCCGGCTGAAGCGACGGCCCGCATGCAGCAGATTTATGCGGCACCGGTTCGTCCGGAACTCATTACGGCTCGCCTGGCTGAAATTCGTGCCGCGGGTGTCGTTGTCGCCGGGGCACTGTCACCGCAGCGCACGCAGGAGCACTACGAGACGGTGATCAAGGCTGGCGTTGACTTATTCGTCATTCGTGGCACGACCGTGTCGGCAGAGCACGTCGCGAAATCTGAAGAACCCCTCAACCTGAAGAAGTTCATTTACGAGCTGGATGTTCCCGTCATCGTCGGTGGAGCCGCGACGTACACCGCGGCGCTGCACCTGATGCGAACGGGCGCTGCCGGCGTGCTCGTCGGTTTCGGTGGGGGAGCTGCGTCTACCACCCGCGCGAGTTTGGGCATCCACGCACCGATGGCAACCGCCGTTGCAGATGTGGCCGGCGCTCGCCGCGACTACCTCGACGAGTCGGGCGGTCGATACGTGCACGTCATCGCCGATGGGGGCATCAATACGTCGGGTGACATTGTGAAAGCAATTGCGTGTGGTGCGGATGCGGTCATGGTGGGCACTGCGTTGGCTCGCGCTGCCGAGGCGCCGGGCGGTGGCTGGCACTGGGGTGCCGAGGCGTACCACGACGAGCTTCCGCGCGGAAACCGCGTTCGCGTCGAGACGAGCGGCACGCTCGAAGAAATTCTGCTCGGACCATCGCAGCGCCCCGACGGAACGGCCAACTTGGTCGGCGCACTGCGCAGGTCTATGGCGACGACCGGATACTCCGACGTCAAGGAATTCCAGCGGGTTGACGTCGTTCTCTCACCCAACTCGTCACTCTCCTCTGCGCCCGGCGTCATCGGAGTGGCTGGTTAGCCCCTCGTGGACAACGCCAAACTCGATGCCTCTCGGCTCGACCCATCTCGTTTAGACCCCGCTGCGCGCGAACGAGCACTCAACGCCCTGCGTACCCAGCACCTGGACGTGCTGGTCGTTGGAGGCGGAATCGTCGGCATCGGCAGCGCGTTCGACGCAGCAACCCGCGGGCTGTCGGTCGGGCTCGTTGAGGCTCGCGACTGGGCGAGTGGGACATCCAGTCGGTCATCAAAATTGGTGCACGGCGGAATCCGCTATCTCGAGCAGTTGAATTTTTCGCTCGTTCGTGAGGCGTTGACGGAGCGCTCGCTGTTGTTGCGCACGCTTGCGCCACACCTTGTCACGCCCATCAAGTTTCTGTATCCCGTGCAACACAAGTGGTGGGAGCGCGCGTACATCGGCGCAGGGATGATGCTCTATGACGCACTGTCCTACGTCGGCGGGCGTTGGCCCGGAGTTCCGCACCACCGCCACCTCTCACAACGCCAGGTGCAAATGGCCAGCCCGAGCATTGACTCGACCAAGATCATTGGTGGTCTGTCGTACTTCGACGGACACGTCGATGACGCCCGATACGCGACCACGCTGGTGCGCAGTGCGGCGGCGGCCGGAGCGCACGTAGCGAATCGAACAGCCGTCGTCGAGTTCTTGAAGGAGGGCGACCGGGTTGTCGGTGCTCGCGTGCGTGACCTCGACACGGCCCAAGAATTCAACATTCGTGCTCGTACTGTGCTCAACGCGACGGGCGTCTGGACGGGGCAGACCCAAAAAATGGTCGGCGAAACCGGACACGTGAAGGTGCGCGCGTCGAAGGGCGTGCACATTGTTGTGCCACGGTCAGCCTTCAAATCGACGATGGGTCTGCTGCTGCGCACCGAGAAGAGCGTCTTGTTTGTGATTCCGTGGAACCGACACTGGATTATCGGCACGACCGACACCGACTGGCATCTCGATCTCGACGAGCCGGCAGCGACTTCGCGCGACATCGATTACATCCTCGATCACGTCAACAGCGTGCTGACGATTCCGATTTCGCGTGACCAGATTCAGGGTGTCTTCGCCGGGCTTCGACCACTGATCGCCAGTGATGACAGTGCCACAACGACGAAGCTCTCGCGCGAACATGTCGTTGCGCATGCTGGACCGGGTCTCGTGTTGATCGCGGGTGGCAAGTGGACGACATACCGAGTGATGGCAAAAGACGCCATCGACACCATCGCCGAGCAGTTGACGCGCGACACGGGTCGCGTGGTGCCGTCAAGCTCGACCGAATCGTTGCCGCTGATTGGTGCACACGGGTTTGAAGCCGCCTGGATGCGCCGCGCGCGCACCGCGAAGACCGCGGGCATTTCACTCGCTCACATGGAGCTGCTCCTGCGCCGGTATGGCGCCGAGGTCGACTACCTCATCGACCTGATCGAGGCCGAGCCCGCGTTGGCTCAACCCCTCCCCGGTGCGCGGGAGCATCTCGCGGTCGAGGCCGTGTTTGCGGCATCGCACGAGTCGGTGCGTCACCTCGAAGACGTTTTGGTGCGCCGCATGCGCATCGGGTTCGAGTCGGCCGACCGGGGCGTCTCAGCGGCCCCCGTTGTCGCCGACTTGATTGCGCCCATCCTCGGCTGGAACGCATCCCGCCGTGCCGCCGAGGTAGCGAGTTACCTCGCACGTGTGGCTGCCGAACGTGAGAGCAATGAGTTGCCCGACGATGAGTCTGCGCAACATGCACGGTTGTCGGCGCCGGAGTCGGGCATCCCGGGGCTGGTGGTTTCGTGATGACGCCAAAGAAGCCCACGTCTGTTCGCCAACTCGCGTTCTCGCCACAGTGGATTGCCATGCTCGTGCTCGCACTTGCCGTGGCAGCTGTGTTTGCGTGGTTGGGTAAATGGCAGGTCGAGCGGGCAATCATCCAGGGCGCGAAAGAGACCTACGACACCGAGGTTGCTATCCCACTCGAGTCCATTGCAACACCAGGCACATCGCTCACCTCTGATGATGCGGGACGTCGAGTGACGTTCGAGGCGACGCTCGATCGAGCATCACTCATCGTCGTGGGAAATCGCGCGCACGAGGGACAAATCGGATGCTGGGTCACCGGTCGTCTCGTCGGCAACAGTGGCGCGCTGGCTGTCGCGCTTGGGTGGGCACCGACCACTTCTGAATGCGAGTCCGTTCGGGATTCGCTCGCCGACATGGTGTCGATCCAGTCATTGAGCACCTGGACTGGTCGCTACTCTCCACCTGAGGGCCCGCAAGTTCCGTCGGGGAATACAAGCGGGGTGGACCCGACGCAGCTGAACTTCATGTCCGTCGCAGCGCTCTACAACTTGTGGCCCGAGAGTTCGTCACCGGTTTACGCGGGATACCTCGTCTCAGAGCCGGCCGAATCGTCGGAGGGGCCACTGGTTGCAATCACGTCGAGCCCGCCCATCACGGATGCGTCACTCAATCTGCTCAACATCTTCTATGCCGTCGAGTGGGTCGTCTTCGCGGTCGGCGCTGTGTTCCTGTGGTGGCGCTTGCTTCGCGACGACTTTGAACGGCGCACAGAGGACGATTGACCAAACCGTAGACTTGACGCATGGCGAACTCACCTCGGGAAAAAGACATTCCGCGCATCCCGAAGGCCCTTCGGTTCTACCAAGTCATGGCCTACATCACGGGTGCGTTCTTGCTTCTGCTCGTTGCGGAAATGATCTTCAAGTACATGATCGACCGCAACACGTGGGCTCTCGTTGCCCCGTCGATGGTGTTTGATCCCATCAGCGGTCAGCAGATTTTCGCCGAGCCCGGTTTTGAGATTGAGGCCTTCGGGCCAAACGGTGTTTTGGCGCTCGTGCCGAGTGACACGGTCGAGGCAATCAACATTTCGTTGCTCATTTTGGTCGTGCACGGCTGGCTCTATGTGATCTACCTGTTCGCGTGCTACCGCCTCTGGTATGTCATGCGCTGGCGCTTCTTTGACTTCTTGCTGCTCGCACTCGGTGGCATTGTACCGGTGCTGTCATTCGTCTTGGAGAGCATCTTCACTCGTCGCGTTCGCCGCTTTCTGGGAATCGCGACGGCGAAAGGCTCCAAGTGAGTGAACCTCGCCCGGTGCTCGTCGTCGACTTCGGCGCCCAATACGCCCAGCTGATCGCTCGGCGTGTGCGCGAAGCCGGTGTCTACTCCGAAATCGTGGCTCACACCATCACTGCGGCCGAGGTAAAGACCAAGAACCCCACCGCGATTGTGCTCAGTGGCGGACCGTCGAGCGTTTATGAGCCGGGCGCCCCGAGCCTCGATGCTGAGATCTTGGCGCTCGGAGTTCCTGTCTTCGGCATTTGCTACGGATTTCAAGCGATGGCCCGGGCCCTCGGCGGAACCGTTGCACAGACGGGTGGGCGCGAGTACGGCGCAACCGATATGCACATCGTCTCGAGCCACCCGCTCGTCGACGGGCAACCGATTGACCAAACGGTATGGATGAGCCACGGTGACCAGGTTGCAACCGCTCCCGACGGGTTTGAGATTGTGGCGAGCACGGCCGCGACTCCCGTTGCGGCATTCGCCAACGACGAGCTCAAGCTCTATGGCGTGCAGTGGCACCCCGAGGTCAAGCACTCTGAGTTTGGTCAGCGCGTGCTCGAAAACTTCTTGCACAAGGCTGCGGGCCTCCCTGCGGACTGGAACAGCGGCAGCGTTATTGACGCTCAGGTTGAGTCCATTCGGAATCAGGTCGGCAGCGGTCGCGTGATTTGCGGGTTGTCCGGCGGTGTCGATTCAGCGGTCGCTGCCGCACTCGTGCACCGTGCGGTGGGCGACCAGCTCGTCTGCGTTTTCGTCGACCACGGGCTGCTACGTCAAGATGAGCGCCGTCAGGTTGAGCAGGACTACGTTGCGGCCACGGGAATCCGTCTGGTGACGGTGGATGCGCGCGAGCAG